>NZ_JBSVVZ010000013.1:0-101480 GCF_054071875.1 Pseudomonas sp. SDO524_S393
CAGGGCCATCGCGCCGGGCGCTTTCTCACCAACAACAGCGCTCCAATGTGGGAGCTGGCTTGTCGGGTCGCCGCATCGCAGGCAGCCGGTTGGTGTTCCGGATCAAGCGACCTGTTTGGCCCGTTCGCGCTCTGCGATCAGTTGCCGGGTCAGGGGGATCAATCGCTTGCCGTAGTCGATGGCATCCTCGAGCGGGTCGAACCCGCGAATCAGAAATGTGGTAATCCCCAGGTCGTAGTAATCCAGCAGTGCTTCGGCCACTTGCTCGGGCGTGCCGACCAGTGACGTGGAGTTGCCCTGGGCGCCGAGCAAACCGGCAATCCCTGTCCACAAGCGCTTGTCCAGGCGTGAACCCTGCGCCGCCGCTGCGAGTAAGCGGCGTGAGCCTTCGTTTGGCGGTTCACGCCGCACGAACCCGTTCTTCTCGGCGAGTGCAGTGGCTTGTTGCAGGATCTTCTCGGCGCGTGCCCAGGCCAGTTCCTCGGTCTCGGCCAGGATCGGCCGCAACGACAGACTGAAGCGAATCGTACGCCCATGCCTGGCGGCTTCCGCACGGACCTGGGCGACGATTTCACGCACCTGCTCGTAGGTTTCGCCCCACAGCGCGTACACATCCGCATGCTTGCCGGCCACGGCGATTGCGGCCGCGGATGAACCGCCGAAGTACAGCGGAATATGCGGCTGTTGCGGCGACTTCACCGTGGAGTGCGCGCCTTCCACCTGGTAGTAGGTGCCGTCGAAATCGAAGGGCTCGTCGCGGGTCCATTCCTGGCGCACCACGCTCAGGTATTCGTCGGTGCGTGCATAGCGTTCGTCCTTGCCGATATGGCTGCCATCGGCGCGCAGCTCGCGGTCGTCGCCGCCGGTGATGATGTGCACCGCCGTGCGCCCTGCGTTGAATACGTCCAGGGTCGCGAACTGCCGCGCGGCCAGGGTTGGCTGGGCAAATCCCGGGCGATGGGCAATCAGGAATTGCAGCTTTTTCGTGACGCTGGCGGCATGGGCGGCGATCAGCGTGCTGTCCGGGCTGTTGGAATGGAAAGCCACCAGGGCACGGTCGAAACCGGCGGCTTCGTGGGCACGGGCCACGGTTTCGACGTAGTCCGGTTGCAGGGTCGGGCCGCTGCGCGGGTGAATCTCGGAAGCGTGGTGGCCGCCGATATAGCCGATGAATTCAATGCTCATGGTCAAGTCCTTTCGTTGCGGTGGGGGAGGGTCAGAAGTCATACGCCAGCTTGCTGTACCAGAAGCCGCCGCCCGGGTAGAACGGCGGGTTGCCGTACAGGTTCAGGCCCACGGCGGAGGGCACGGCGTGCTTGTCGGGGCGCACATTGAAGAGGTTGGTGCCGCCGATGCTCAGGGTGATGTTCTCCAGCAGGGTGTAGGAGATATCCAGGTCGGTGATCCATTTGGCGCCGAAGCTGCGGTCGCCGCTTTCCAGTTGCTGCAAGGTCTTGACCTTGCCGTAGCGCGTGCTTTGCAGGTTGACCGACAGGTCGTGCAGCCGCCAGTTGCCGCCCAGGATCCACTTGGTGCGCGGTTGCGCGTCGGTGAGATCGCCCTGGCGTGCACGGCCCACCCAGGTGAGGCTGCCGCCGGGGTTGGCACCCAGGCCCTGGAGCGCGGCGGGCGGTTGCTTGAGGCTGGTGATCACGGTGTCGTTGTAATTGAACGCGGCGTTCCAGCGCACCTCGCCGAAACGGCCGAAATCGGTGAAGTGATCGGCCACCACATCCACGCCACGGGTGCGGGTGTCGAAGGCGTTGGCGTAGTAGGACGTCCAGGTCGACGGGTCCACACCCAGGCCGGTAAGGATCGGCGTGAGTGCCGGCCCGTAGAGGCTTTCGGTACGGGCGATGCGGTCAGCGATTTCGATCCAGTAGGCGTCCACGGTCAGGCTGGTGCGCTTGGCCGGTTGCCAGGTCACGCCCAGGCCGTAGTTGCTTGATTTCTCCGGGTCCAGGCTGCTGGCGCCGAGGGCTTTGGCCAGGGATGAATTGACCGGCGCGATGCGCGTGACCGCCGGCACGATGGTGCCGTCCGGCGCTGCGCCGACCCGGTTATCGGTGATGCTGTAGCCGATCTGCGTCAGCGACGGCGCACGGAATCCGCTGCCGACGGTGCCGCGCACGGCCAGGGTGTCGGTCAGTTCATAACGGGAGTTGACCTTGGCGCTGACGGTATTGCCCGAGTCGTCATCGAAGTGCTCGGCCCTTGCCGCCACGTCCACGAACAGACGCTCCACCGGGGTGATGCCGAAGTCGACATAGGCCGCGTAATTGTTGCGCTTGATATTGGCCTCATCCTGCGGCGCGATCGTGGCGGCCGCCTGCGCCGCGATGGCGGCCAGTTGCCCGGCCAGCGGGTTGGGCTGGCCGTTGGGCAGCGTCGCCGGGAAGCGATAACCGCCCACCTGATAGGCCAGCGGATCGCCGGCAAACGTACTGAAACGCTCCCAGCGGTGTTCCAGGCCGGCTGACACCTGCAGCGGGAACCCAAACAGGCCGTCGAACGCACGGGTGATGTCGAGGTTGTTGACCCACTGATCGAAGCGGTAGGTCGCCAGGTCATCGAACGAGGTCGGCGAGGCCGGACCCAGGGACGGGTTGATGGTCAGGTCGCTGAACTGGTGGTTGGTGTTGCGCCCGTAGGTGGTGCTCAAGTCCCAGTCCCAGCCCGCCACCTGGCCCTTGCCGCCGAACAGGAACTGGTAGTCCTTGTCGTTGAGGTTATTGAGCGGGTAGTAGCCGTCGGGGAACAGTTCGGGGATGTTGGCGTTGCCGTTGGGGTAGCGGAAGTAGTTGTTGATCACTGCCTTGCGTTCGCCATAGGTGGCGTAGGAATACAGTTTGGTCTGCTCGTTCAGCGGCAGTTCGGCGTTGTAGCCGAGGTTGAACGCCTTGATCTGCGGGTCGCCATTCTTCACACCGACGCGGTCCCAGGTGGCGTTGCGCGGGTCGCCGGGGAAATACGCCTGGTTGGTGGCTTTCTCGTTCCAGCTGGCATCGCCGCGCCGGCGTACGTCACCAGACAAATGCAGAAAACCGCCATCGCCGAGGGCGAAGCCCACATCGCCTTCCGTCTTGGTCACTTCACCTTCACCGCTGTAGAGCTTGCCGTAGGTCACGCCCAAGTGGCCGCCTTCGGCACTGGACTTGAGGATCACGTTGATGACTCCGGCAATCGCGTCCGAGCCGTACTGCGCGGCGGCGCTGTCCTTGAGCACCTCGATGCGCTCCACGGCGCTGATGGGGATCATGTCGATGTCCACCGAGTTGGCGCCACTGCTGTCAGTGGAACCGTTGGCGGGCAGCGCGCTGTTGTGCCGACGTTTGCCGTTGACCAGCACCAAGGTGTAGGCCGGCGCCAGGCTGCGGTTCGACAGGGGACGGATGGTGGAGTTGTAGCCGGCGATGTTGGTGCCGTAGTTGAACGACGGCAGCAGTTTGGAAATGGCTTCGGTGAGGTCGGCGCGTCCGGTCTTGAGCAATTGCTCACCGGTGACCACGTCAATCGGTGCCGGGCTTTCGGCCACCGTGCGCTGGGTGCCGCGCACGCCGGTGGATATCACCGTGACTTTGTCCAGGCGTGTGTCTTCGCTGGTTTCGGCCTTCACCGAGGGGCTGCCCAAAGCCATGCCGCAGGCGGCAAGGCTGAGCAGCAGGGGGGAATGTTTGAGCGGGGCAGCAAGCATAGGGCGACTTCCGGTTCGGGCGTTGGGTAGGCGTGATTCAAGCCTCCGCCGTGTCGGGGTCGGTCTGTGGGGGTCGAAAGTAGGGGCAGGGTGGGGCGCTGTAAAATGCCGTTTTGTTCTATCCTAATTATTAAAATAACGAATCATCATTTTGACTATATATCAGTAATTCGCATTTTAAGTTCATTAGCTTATTCCTATAAAGACTTTCACTGCGGTTTTTTATGCGCTTAGCATGGGTCCGCAACGGCGCTCCTGGCCGTGTCTTTTTGAGGAAGGAAGCCGATGACCGAGAAGTCTCTGAACGCCAGTTCGTTCTCCGTTGACAAGGTAGAGGGGCAGACAGGCGCCGCCACCCAACTGTTACCGCTGTGGCTGCGCAACTGGCGCACACCGGATGTGCTGCTGCGACTGGTCAGCCCGCTGGTGCTGTTGCTGCTGTGGGAACTGGCGTCCCAGGCCGGGTTGATTCCGCAGCGCGTGATCGCCGCACCGTCGCAGATCGGCGGCACCTTGTGGGCGATGATCGTTTCGGGCGAACTGGGCCGGCACGTGTTGGTGTCGCTGCAACGGGCGCTGGTGGGCTTGAGCATCGGCGTAAGCATCGGGGTCGTAGCGGCACTGGTTACCGGCCTGTCGAAGCGGGGCGAAGTGATCCTCGACTCGCCCATGCAGATGCTGCGCACCATTCCATCCCTGGCCCTGGTGCCGCTGTTTATCCTGTGGTTCGGCATCGGTGAGTTCACCAAGATCGCGCTGATTGTCACCGGCACCACCTTCCCGGTGTACCTCAACCTGTTCGCCGGTATCCGCAACATCGACCCCAAATTGATCGAGGCCGCGAACACCCTCGGCCTCAGCCGTCGCGAGCTGATCTGGCACGTGATCCTGCCGGGGTCCTTGCCGTCGTTTTTCGTGGGCCTGCGTTATTCCCTGGGCATTTCCTGGCTGGCGCTGGTGTTTGTCGAGCAGATCAACACCACCGCCGGCATCGGCTACCTGGCCAGCGATGCGCGGGACTTCATGCGCACCGATGTGATCGTGATCTGCCTGTTGATCTACAGCGTGCTGGGCCTGTTGATCGACGGCCTGATCCGTACCCTTGAACGCTTTGCGCTGGCCTGGCGCCCATCCTTTGTGAGGAACTGACATGACGACTTTCGAAGCACCGGTGCAACTGCGCAATGTGGTGCGCCAGTTCGGCCAACAACGGGTCATCGACGGCCTGGACCTGGACATCGCGCCGGGTGAATTCGTCGCCTTGCTCGGTGCCAGCGGCTCGGGCAAGACCACACTGCTGCGCAGCCTGGCCGGGCTCGACAGCATCGACAGCGGCCAATTGCGCGTACCCCGGGCGCGGGCGGCGGTGTTTCAGGAACCGCGCCTGATGCCATGGAAGCGCGCATGGAAAAACGTGATCCTGGGCCTGCGCATTCCCGATGCCAAGGCGCGTGCCGTGCAAGCCCTGACCGAGGTCGGACTGGCCCATCGGCTGGAGGCTTACCCGGCCACGCTGTCCGGCGGTGAAGCCCAACGCGTGGCTCTGGCCCGGGGCCTGGTGCGCGAGCCCAAACTGTTGCTGCTGGACGAACCCTTCGCTGCGCTCGACGCCCTGACCCGCATCAAGATGCATCGCCTGATCATCGAACTGTGGCGCAAGCACACCCCGGCGGTGCTGTTGGTGACCCATGATGTGGACGAGGCGATTCTGCTGGCCGACCGCGTGATCGTGCTGGCCGATGGCAAGATCGCCGAGCAGTTGACCATCGATTTGCCCCGGGCGCGGGACACCGGCCAGGATGGCTTCCAGGCGATCCGCGCACGTTTGCTGAGCCTGCTGGGAGTGGAAGTGGAGGCCCCGGCGGCGCGTCCCGCCACCGTCAGCGTCAGGCGTTTTGCCCATGGTTGAGTTCAGAACGTTATTGCTGTTGGGCGCCGCGCTGTTGCTGGGCGGTTGCGACAAGCCGGCGCAAGCGCCGAAGTCTTCGACCGACTTGTCCGGCGTCACCTTGATCCTCGGCGATCAGGCCAAGGGCTTGCGCACGGTGGTGGAGGCCGCCCATGCGCTGGACGGCATCGACTACAAGGTCGAGTGGGCCAACTTCCAGGGCGCCGCGCCGCTGTTCGAAGCCCTGCGCGCCGGGGCCGTGGACCTTGGCCCGGCGGGTGATACGCCGGTATTGGCGGCAGCCACCGGTGGCACGCCATTGCGCATTGTCGCGGTGCGCCGCAGCCAGTCGCGGGGCATTGCGATTCTGGTGCCGCCGGACTCGCCGATCCGCAGCGTGGCCGACCTGAAGGGACGCAATGTGGTGGTGTCTTCGGCCCGGGGCAGTATTTCCCAATACCTGCTGATTCGCGCGCTGGCCAATGCCGGGGTGGATGAGCAGGACGTCAAGGTCGGCTTCGTGCTGCCCACCGATGCGCTGCCGGCGTTCAATGCGGGCAAGATCGAAGCGTGGGCAACGTTCGGCGTGTATCAGGCGTTCGCCGAAGAGAAGGGGGCGCGGGTGCTGATCACCGGCGAAGGCATCAACACCGGCCTGACCTTCATCACCGCATCGGACGAAGTGCTCGGCGATCCGCTCAAGCGCAAAGCCTTGAGCGATGTGTTGCAACGCTTCGCCAAGGCCTTCGACTGGGCGCAGAAGAACCCCGAGGACTATGCGCGGGTGTTCGCCCAGGTCAATGACATTCCCCTGGGCGTTTCGCAGTTGCTGCGCCAGTGGGGCGACGAAACCTTGCAGCCGGTCGAAGCGCGGGACGTGCAGGCGTTGCAGCAGGTGGATGACCTGTTCGTGGAGAAGAAAATCTTTCCCCACCGCGTCGACGTCGAGAAGCTGACGGATGCTGAGGTGTTCTCCGTCGTTGCACCTTGAGGCGTTCCCCGGGTTGAATTGGTGTTGAGAGTAGTTATCATTACGGCTCGAAAGTCAGCCAATGGGAATGCCTTCATGACCACCGCTCTGCACGCCGATCCGTATGCTTTGTCCGCCGAGTTCTACGATGTGTTGTGTGAACAACAATGGGTGCAGCGCCGGGGCCCGATTGCCCAGGCGTTGCAGGCAGTCGACCCCGAGGGCGTGATCCTCGATGTCGGCGCCGGTACCGGGCCGTGCGTGCAGGTGATCGCCGACGCCTTGCCCCAGGCACGGATCCTGGCCGTTGAACCGTCGGCGGCGATGCGCGCGGCGCTGGTGGGACGGATCATGCGCAGCAGCGACCTGCGCCGCCGCGTCACGGTGCTGGCCGGTACTCTGGATCAAGTGACCTTGCCGCCTCGTCTGTCCGCCGCCGTTATCTGCGGCACCATCGGTTACCTCGAGGCGCCCCAGCGCCGGCAACTCTGGCGGCAACTGGCCGAACGCCTGGATGCGCGCGGCATCGTCATCGTCGATGTGATGATGCTCAAGGCCCCGCAAACCGTGCCGTCGATGCAAGCCGCCAGCGCCGCCATCGGCGAGCATACCTACCACGTCGCCTTGCACGGTGAACCCGCCGGCGGTGACCTGATGCACTGGACCCTCGACTACCAGGTGCGCGCCGGCGAACAGGTGATTCGCCAGTTCCAGGCCGACCATCACTGGCACACCTTCGGTCTTGAGCAGGTGGCCGAAGAGGCTGGCGCCGCCGGCTTTGTCCTTGAGCCCCTGGGTGATGCGCTGATCCCCGCCGCGGTATTGCGCAAGCGCAGTTAATCCCGATTCGGGGGGCCGTTACGGGTTACGGGCGGCACCCTGTCGGTGTATCGGATCAGATGGACTTTTGTGGCTTGGGGCAGGGTGAACACATGCAATCGGTTGTCGAGACTTCGTCCGTGGGCCACCACCCGGTGGTCACGCGGGATTGGCGAATTGTGCTGTTGGTGGCCGGTCTGTACCTGGCCCAGGGCCTGCCGGTCGGGCTGGCGTTCCAGGCGTATCCCACGCTGTTGCGCAACATGGGGGCTTCCCTGGACCTGGTGGCCTTGACGCCCTTGGCCAGCCTGCCCTGGGTGGCCAAACTGCTCTGGGCTGCCGCGGTGGAGAACCGCTGGAGCCCGCGCCTGGGGCGGCGACGCAGCTGGATTCTGCCGTTGCAGGCCGGCTCGGTATTGACCTTGGCGGCGATGGCCTGGGTGCCCTTCGATGTGCCGAACATGGGGCTGCTGTTGGGCCTGATTGCGCTGCTGTCGTTGTTCAGTGCGACTCAGGATATCGCGGTCGATGGCCTGGCGGCGGAGCGTCTGCCCAGTGCCAGCCTGGGGCGGGTCAACACCTTCCAGGTTGCCGGGTTCATGGTAGGCATGCTGGTGGGCGGTCCGGGCACCATGCTGCTGTTCGATCACTTCGGCGCAGCGGCGGTGTTCGGCCTGCTCGCGGCCTTGGTGTTGGTGTGCAGTCTGCCGGTGCTGTTCTGGCAGGAGCCGCCCGCCGTGGCAACGACCGACAAAGCCAGCCTGCGGCACTTTTTCAAACGACGCTTTTCCGGGCGCCTCACCGCGCTGGTGATGCTGGTGACCCTGGGCGGTTCGACGTTCTTCGGCCTGGCCAAGTTGATTCTGCTGGATGCCGGCTGGTCGGTGAGCGATGTCGGCGTACTCGCCGGGGTCGGGCAGTTACTGACCATCATCGTCGGCTGCGGTTTGGCCGGTTTGTTGCTGCGCCGCTGGTCTCGCTGGGCCACCTTGCTGGCGGGCCTTGTGCTGGTCGCCAGCGCCGGTTTGCTGTGGCTGGGGCTGGTGGTGCAACCGGGCTGGTCGACGATGGGCTATGTGATCGTCGCCACACTGTCGGGCGGCCTGGGTATCGGTGTCACCAGCGTGGCGTCCTATACGCTGGCGATGCGCTTTGCCCAGTTGGGCGAGCAACCGGGGACCGATTGTTCGGTGTTCCAGGGTTTGCAGACCCTGGGGGAAATCCTGGTTTCGTCGGTGGCTATCGGCATAGCCGCCAGTTGGGGTTACAGCAGCGGCCTGGGCGTTGGCCTGCTGGCCCTGGGGCTGGCGCTCGTCATGCTCTGGCATGTGCGGCGCAGCACCCGTGGCCTTGGCCTGGACGACGCCTAAGGCATTTCCAGGGCCTGGGGGCTGCTCACTCCCAGGCAGCGGCTGACGCAACGCAACACCGCTTCACGCTGGGGTGTCAGGTAAAAATGCCCACCGTCGAAAGGGTGCAGGCGCACCCCCTCGTCAGTTTCATCGGCCCAGGCTTCTGCGTCGCCCGGGTTGAGTTCCGGGTCATCCCGCCCCAACAGCACTTCGATCGGCACATTCAGGCGCGCGCGCTGCGGGTCGGGTTGGTAGGTCTCGATCAAGCGATAGTCGTTGCGCAGGATCGGCAAGGCCATCGCCTGCAACTCCACGCACTGCTGCAACGCCGCCGGGCTGCCGCCCAGACCGGCTATGTCGGCCAGTAGTCGTTCGTCGCTCGCCAGGTGTAAACGACCGCCATGGTGCCGACCCGGCCCTTCGCGACCGGACACCATCAAGCGCGTGGGCAGGCGCAGCGATTGACGTTGCAAGGTCAGGCATAGCTCATGGGCCACTGCCGCGCCCATGCTGTGCCCGAACAGCGCGTAGGGCCGGTCGAGCCAGGCCGGCAGCACCGCCGCGAGGCCGTTGACCAGCGGGCGCATCTGATCGATCAATGGATCGTTGATACGCTCTTCGCGCCCGGGCAATTGCAGGGCGATCACCTCGATGCTCGGGGGCAGCAAGCGCGCCCAGTCGGCAAAAAAACGCGCGCCGCCACCGGCATGGGCCAGGCAGAACAGGCGCAGACGCGCGTGGGGCCTTGGTTCGAAGCGTCGAATCCAGCGTTGCTGATGGTGTTGCAGGTGCAGGATCTCATTGAGCACGGGGCAGGTTCCTTTCAGGGGCGACCCAGGCATGCATCGCCAAGGGCACCGGAGCTTCGGGGTGGATGGCTTGCGCGGGGCCCAGTACCGCGCCCAGTTGCTGCCAGGCTTTGCAGGCACTGAGCTGAAATTGCGCGAGGGCCGAATCGTTCGGGTGGCCGATGCTTGCGTGCACGCGCAACAGGGCGTGGGCGATGCTCTCGGGCCACAACTCGCTGAACACCTGGCGCAGGGTCGGCGGCTGCGGGTGGCCGATCAGGCTACTCACGGCCAGGTCCAGGGCCGGCGAGTCGCCGTCCATTTCCAGCACGCCCAGGGCATTGCGTTGCACATGAGCGCGTGGACTCCACAGTACGCTGGCGTGGGTGTCGGTCAGGCTCAGGGTGCCGCCGGTGGTGCCCAGCACGATGCGGTGCAGCAGTTGGGTGTGGTTGTCCGGGTCGCCGGGGTGCATCTGGTTCTGCACCCGCAGGTGCAACGGCACGCCCGCCAGTTCGCCGCTGATGCTGACAAACGGGCCCACCGTGGCGGCCTGCAGGTTGAACGCCCACGGACGCAACCCACCGAGTGCCTGGCCGAGCATTTCCACCAGCGGGAACAGCACATGCACGCTGCACGCGGCGTCGATATACACCGCCTCGCGCTGGCTCAGCACATGGCGGGCCGCGTCGATAAAACTGCGCACCGGCGCCAGGTCGCTGTAGAACGGGTTGAGCCGGTACAGCACGCCATGCTGGCGGGCCAGGCGCAGGCAGTCGACGACTTCATCGTGGTGTACCGGGTGTTCCTGCACCACCGAGATGCCCCGCGCCAACAGCGCCTTGGCCAGCTCGGTACCGTTGCCGCCCACCACCGCCGAGCGCACGGCGACGCACGCCAGATCCACCTCGGGCAGCTCCTCGAGGTTGCGATACAGCGGCACGTTCCAGTACCGGGCGCAGGCTTCGGAGTGTTCGCTACCACGTCCCAGGATACCCACCAGTCGGTAGTGCGCCGGCAGCCGGGCGATGCCCTGCAGGTACACATTGCCAAACGTGGTGCCGCAGACGATCACACGCAGTAGCGCGGTCATAACACGCCTTCCTCTTCGCTAGTGGCCGCTTGCGCGGCAAGGTTGACGATGCTCAGCGCCTGGCAGGCGGTGCCGGTTTGCATCGCGTCGATCACCCCGTCCGGTGCCAGGCAATCACCTGCCCAGTGCGCGCCGCGCCACGCGGGGTCGTGCAGCAGTTGCAGAACCGCGCACACCGCCACGGTGGCGCTGATGCCGTAACTGTCCTGGCTGCTCAGCACCGCGCGTTGATGCAGCGGTTGCCCGGCGCGCCAGCCGCTGAGATCGACAGTGAGGCGGTAATAGGCGCGGCGCCCGAGCAGTTGCAGCTCGGCGGCCTGGATCAATTGCTCCACCGCCTGGGGCAGGGCGCTCGGATCCTGGCTCAGGCGCTGGCACAGGCTGGCGATCAGTGCGGGCACCGTCGCCTGGTCGAACACGTTGTGAAAACTGGCGTGGGGCACCCCCAGGGTACCGGCCAGGCGCTGCAGTTCATCAGTGAGGTAGGCACTGCGAAACACCGGTTCGGGGAAACCGGCCAGGCGCTGCGCCTGTTGTTCCACGGGCAGCGCCTGCACGCGGCCGTCCAGCCACTGGGCGTTTGGCGTACCAAAGCCGCCCAGGGCGCTCAGCAACACATCGGCGCCACCGGCGCTGCTGCAATGCTCACGGCCGCCGGCATGGATGTGCAAACGGGTCACCCGGTCAAAGCCGCGCCCGGCCAGCCAGCGTGGCAGCAGCGCCGTGAGGCCGGGAAACACCCCGGCGCCGATGATCGACGGCTGCCGTGCGTCGTGCAGTGCCGCAAGCAGCGCGGCATTGCCGAAGGCATCGACATACCCGGCGCCGGCGGCATGGGCTGCTCGGGCGACGCGATCCCCTACACGCCAGGACGGCCCCGCGCAATTGAGTACCACCTGGCAGCCGTTGCAGAAGTCCGCCAGGGCTGGAGCATCAAACAGGTCCAGCACCTGCCCATCGACGCCTTCCGGCCAGACCCGCGACTGGCGTTGGCCGGCCCGTATGCGTACGGCCTGTGGCAGCAACTGCGCCAGTGCCGCACCGCCCACGGCCCCGCCGGCGCCGATCAGTCCGATCAAGGGCCGGCTCATGCGTGCACCTGCGCGCCCAGCAGGGCGGGCAGCCATTGGCTGACATGGGGCGTGTGCATGCACGACACATGGTCGCCGCTGATGCTGTGCAGGCTGATGTTGCCCAGGGCCAGGTCATTCCAGAAACCGCGCATGTCACCTTGCAAACCGGGCAGGAAGTGCAGGGTTTCGTCGTCCAGCAGGATGCGCAGGTCGCCGGTGAATGGCGCCGGTTGATAGCGCGCTACCGCGTTGAGGCTGTGGCGGAACACGCGGAACAACGCCTGCACCTGCTCGGCCGGCATCGGATCGGCCTGGCTCCGCACCTGGGCCGCGAGCGCTTGCAGGCGCTGGTCGCTGGGTTGCTGCGCCAGTTGGCGGTAGCTGGCGGCGATGGGCGCCCATTCGCCGTCCAGCTGTTGCAGGCAGTCCGCCGGCAACTGCCGGCCATGACGCTCGATCAGATGGGCCAGCGCGCGGTGCAGGCCAGCGTCATCGACGGCATGTCCGGCGGCGTGGATGTCGGCACCCAGCAGGCGGCCAAAGGCTCGTTCCAGCAACAGCTCGTCGGCGATTTCGTAGCGGAAGCGATCACTGCTGATGATGCTTACCGTGCCTACATCGGCTCCGGCTTCCAGCAGGCAGCGCGCGACTTCGGTGGCCAGCAGGCCGCCCATGCAATACCCCACCAGCTCGAAGCGCATCGCGCCATGGGCCAGCAAGTGCCCGGCATAGTGTGCGCCCAGCTGCTCGATCAATTGCTCGGCATCCAGCGCAAGATACGCACGCTCATCCAGCAGGCTCAACCCGAGGATCGCGCCCTGGCGCTGGGGCGCGTTGCGCAGTGCAGCGAGCACGCCACGGTAAGGCGCGAGGGTGCCGCTGCCGTCGTGCAACAACACGTGCACGGTGCGACATGCCGGGTCGCGCGCCGGGGCCAGTACGCTCAGCGGTGATGCACCGGTGTGGGCTTCGGTGGACGCTTGCACCGAGGTGTCCTGCAAGCGTGCCGCGATGGCCTTGATCGTCGGCTCGCGGAGCATTTCCCGCAACAGGCGATCCCATTCCCAGTCCGCCGTTTCAGGCAGTTGCTCGCGCATCTTCGCGACGACCTGTGCCACCAGCAGCGAGTCGCCGCCGGCGGCGAAAAAGTCCTGGTCACGGGCCAGTTCGGTGCAGCCCAGGGCCTGGCTCCACAGCTGGGCAATACGCCGTTCCAGCTCGGTTTGCGGGGCTTCACCGCTGTCCATCAAGTGACTGCCTTGAGCGTACAGGCGCTCAGCCAGGCGGGCGCGGTCGACTTTGCCGTTGGCCGACAGCGGCAATCGCTCCAGCACCTGCAACTGACTGGGCAGCATGTACGCGGGCAGGCGCTGTTGCAGGTAGTCGTGCAACTGCTCGCTGCCCAGCGCCACGCGACGTGCAGGGAAGCGCGTGACAAAGGTGGTCTGGCCGGCGCAGTCGAGCACGTCATGGGCTTCGGGCCAGGCCGCCACCAGTTCGGCACCGGCATCGCTGAACAGCGTTTGCCACTGGGCGCGGCTGATAAAGGTCTGGTCGCTGCCGGCGCGCAGGTCGGTAAACCCGTCCAGGCCTTCCTTGAACTCCATGGAGGTCAGCAGCGAGAGGATTTCCCGCGTGGCCTCCATCACCACCAGGTGCCCACCCGGTGCCGCCAGTTCCCGCAGGTTGTTCAGCACCGTGGGCGCATGACGAGCGTTGTGCAGCACGTTGGCGCAGACGATCAGGTCCCAACTGCCGGCATTCAAACCCTGGGTCAGTGCATCGCGGTTGATGTCGAACAAGCCGTAGCGCACCCACGGACGGTCGGCGAAATGCTCGCGCGCCTCGTTGATGAAGAACGTCGAGACATCGGTGAACAGGTAGTCCACCGCAAAGCCGTCCAGCGCCGGGATCAGGTCACGGCTGGTACCGCCCACCCCGGCACCGATCTCCAATACACGCAGCGGCTGGCCGAGGGCCGCGCGTTCGCGGGCGATCTGTCGGGCGCTGGCGCAGATCACCTGGTTCATGCAGCGCATCAGCAGGTTTTGGTTATAGGCCGCCAGCGCGGTGTCCATGCTGCCCTGGGGGAACAGCAGCGCCAGTGGATCGACCTCGCCGCTGAGCAACTGCGGTAGGCATGCGCTGGACTGTTGCAGGTAACGCAGCAGTTCAGCGCCGTAGTTCAGGCGTTGCTCCAGGGTGGTCATCGCCTGCCAGCACTGCGCGCTTTGCTCGGGGCCCGGGGCTTCGCCCAGGCGGTAGTGGTCGGCCTCGTGCAGCAGCCAGCCCTCATGAACCAGCGCTTTCAGCCAACGCCGCATCAAGCGTTGATGGGCCAAGGCGACGCGGCATTGCTGCTGCACCTCGGCCACACTGTGGCGCGCCTGAGCGTCGCGGAACAGGCCGGCATCGCGCAGGGTCTTGAGGATGTCGAGCAGGGCGATGCGGTTGGCCATCGCCACCCACTCGGCGAACAGCGAGCGGTCGAGGTTTGCCGTGGCGTCGGCCCCGCACGCCAGGACACAGTCGGCCAGCGGCGCGGTGCGGGTGTCGGCGTGCTGGTGACGGGCTTCGACAAAGGCCGCCAGACGCCGCTCCATCGGGTTGTCGCCGCTGAGCAGCACCACGCCGTGGGCCACGTCCGGGTGCTCGTTGAGCAGACTTTCGATTTCGCTCAGTTCGATACGGTGACCGCGCAGCTTCACCTGGGTGTCTTCGCGGCCAAGGAACTCGATCTGTCCGTCGGCGCGGTAACGTCCGAAGTCGCCGGTGCGGTACAGCCGCGCGCCACTGTGCGGGTGCCGGATAAAGCGCTGGGCGGTGCGTTCGGGATCATTGAGATAACCCTCTGCCAGGCCCACGCCGCCGATGTACAGCTCCCCGGCCACGCCGTCGGGACGGTCCTGGAAGTGTTCGTCCAGCACATGGAATTGCTGGTTGGCCAGTGGCGCGCCGTAGGGAATGCTGCGGGCGTTGGCCGGCACCTCGCCGATCTCATGGCCGATGGACCAGATCGCCGCCTCGGTGGCGCCACCCAGGCTGACCAGGCGCAGCCCCGGGCAGTGCGCCTTGATCGCAGCGGGCAGGGTGACGGCGATCCAGTCCCCGGACAGCAGCGCCGTACGCAGGCACTTGGCCGCGGCATACGGCTCGGCATCGAAGTAGCTGCACAGCATCTGCATCTGTGCCGGTACCGAGTTCCACAGGCTGACCTGATGCAAGTTGATCAACCCGGCCCAGTGCGCCGGATCGCTGCGTTGAGCCGGGTCCGGCAGCACCAGTGCGGCACCGGCGAGGAAGGTGCCGAACAGGTCGTACACCGACAGGTCGAAGCCCAGGCTGGCCAACCCCAACACCCGGTCGCAGGCGCCGAGTGCCACGCGCTGGTTGATGTCCAGCAGGGTATTGAAAGTCGCGCGATGGCTCATCATTACGCCTTTGGGCCGTCCGGTGGTGCCCGAGGTGTAGATCACATAGGCCAGGCTGGCCGGGTCGGTGGCGACCCGTGGCAATTGCTCGAACGGCAGCGGCGCCAGGCGCTCGACGGCGATCAGCTTTACCGTATTCGACCAACTGCGGTGTTCGGCCTGGGCGCTGTCGGTGAGCACATGATGGATGCGCGCGTCGTCGAGGATCGCGTCCCGGCGCGCGTCCGGCTGGGCGCTGTCAATGGGCACGTACACCGCACCGCGCAACAGCGTGCCGAGTACGGCTGCGACTTGGTCCACGCCCTTGTCCAGGGTGATTGCCACCTTGGCACCCGCTGCACAGCCTTCGCGGTGCAGGGCCTGCGCGACCGCATTGGCGCGCTCGGCGAGTTGCCGGTAGCTGAACGCGCCCTCGTGGCTGATCAAAGCGATGGCCTCGGGAGTGCGTTGCAGGCTGTCGATAAAGCCGTCATGCAGGCAGCCTTGGGGCCAGTCGACCTGGGTGGCGTTGCTGCGCACACGGCGCTCGGCCATGTCCACGGGCAACTGCGACGGGGTGGACGCCTGCCAGTCGGTCGCCGCTGCGGCCAACTGGCGCAGCAGCGTGACGAAACTGGCAAATGCCGCTTCGATCAGGCCTTCGGGAAACACGCCGCTGCGCACATCCCAGTTCACCTGCAAGCCTTGCGGGCCTTCGCTGACCTGGCAGTCGAGCCATACTTGCGGGGTCTGGGTGATGCCGTAGCCCAGGGTGGCGCCGCGCATGAACGGCCTGACGCTACCCACCCCCAGGGTGCTGGTGAACACCACCGGCATCAGGCTGCGACCGTGCACGCGGGCGCGTTCGCGCAGCACCTCGATGCCGGAGAAGGCATCGTGTTCCAGGTCTTGCCAGAGTTGTTCCTGCAACGCCGCGGCGCGCTGCTGGAAGTGGCTGTCCGGCGGGGGTTGCACGGCCAGTACGTTGACCGCGGTGAAGTCGCCCAGCACCTTGTCGATATCGGCGTGCAGCGCCGGACGCTTGAGCACGGTAACGCTGAGGCTGAAGGCAGAGCGGCGCGACCAGCGCCCGAGGGTTTCGGCGAACGCCGCCAGCACCGCCGCCGAAGGGGTGAGGCGTTGTTGCGCGGCATGGGTACAGAACTGCTGCCACAACGCGGGCGACAGGCCGTTGGCGTGGCGTTCGAAGCGCGGCGTGGCGCCGGTCCGGGGTTCCAGGGTCGGCAGTTCGGGCGCTGGCGGCAACTGGTCCAGGCGCTTCAGCCAATAATCCCGGTCGCGGCTGTGGCGCGCCTGGGCGGCGGGGGTGTCCCGGGCCGCGCGTTCGGCGAGCAGAGCGTCGCGGAAGGTCAGTCCGAGGGGCGGCAAGGGCTGTTCAGGGGCGTGATAGAGCTGGTCCAGCTCTGCCAGCAGACACTGGATGCTGACAAAGTCGGCCACCAGCAGGTCGATGGACAGGTGCAGGCGGCTGCCGTTGGCGCGCTGGCTCAGGCGCAGTTCATACAACGGCCAGGCGTCGGCGCCGTACACGCGATGGGCCAGGTCGTCACGGGTCGCCAGCAAGGCTTGTTGCTCGGCCTCAAAGGGCAGCTCGCGCAAGTCCTGGCTGAGCAGCACCGGCAGTTGCACCTCCGGCAGCACGCACTGATGCCCGGCCTGGGCGATCACCGCGCGCAGCATCGGGTGGCGCTGGATCAACTGGTGCCAGGCGCGTTCCAGCCGCTGCGGGTCGAGGGCCGGGCCGTCGAGTTCCACGTAGCCGTGGCAACCCACGCCGCCGTAGTCATAGGCATCGCTGCGGCCCACCAGATAGGCGGCCTGCACATCGGTCAGGGCGAAGGGCTGGAACTGATTCGCGGGGTCGGCGACTACCGTCGGTTGCTGCGGGCTGAACCACTGCAACAGCTGCTCCTTGTGCTCGCGCAGGCGTTGCTTGAGTGCCTCGTCCAGGGCGCCGGCCGGTGCGCGAAAACGCAGTTGGCCGTCTTCGGCCCACAGGCGGATACCCAGGGCTTCGCATTCGGCGAGAAATTGCGACAGGTTCAATGGGGAATTCATAAGGTGCCTTCCTCGAAATGCTCGGCGTGGTGTTCGGTGTGGCTGCCCAGGTAGTCGCACAGGGCGGCGATGCTCGGATGAGCGAAGAGTTCGCGCAGGCTCAGGGGGGCCTGGCACAGGTGTCGGCGCTTGAGGATTTCCACCAGGCGCGTGGCACTCAGGCTGTCGCCCCCCAGCAGGAAAAAATCACTGTGACGCCCGGGGATCGGGCGTTGCAGCACCTCGGTCCAGGCTTCGATCATGGCGTTTTCCAGGGCGCCCTGCGGCGCATCGCTGTGTTCGGCGGCACAGTCCAGCAGCCGTTGGCGCACCGCAGTGCGATCGGCCTTGCCATTCGCGCTCAGGGGCAACGCATCCAGAATGTGCAGGCTGGCCGGCACCATGTAGTCCGGCAGGCGCTGGCGCAGGTGTCGGCGCAGCACGTCCAGCGAGACTTCGGCGTCCACCACCACGGCGGCGGCCAGGCTGGGCGGGCTGCCCAGGGTCACGCTCAGCGCCTGGCGTACCTGGGGGCAGTCGAGCAGGGCGTTGTCGATTTCTCCCAGCTCAATGCGATGGCCGCGCACCTTGACTTGTTGGTCGCGGCGGCCCAGGAACTCCAGGCAGCCATCCGGCCAATAGCGCCCCATGTCGCCGGTGCGGTACCAGCGCTGGCCGTCGCGCTCGACGAAACGCTCGGCGCTCAATTCGGGCGCGCCGCGATAGCCCATGGCGACGCCGCGCCCGCCGATCCACAGCTCGCCGGTGACCCAGTCCGGGCAGTCGCGCTCCTGGGTGTCCACCACGCGATAACACTGGTTGCCCAGCGGACGGCCGTAGGGAATCGATTGCCACTGTGCGGGCAGCGGCAGGCTCACCGGCTGGTAGTTGGACCAGATTGCCGCTTCCGTGGCGCCACCCATGGCGATCAAACGACAGCGGCCCTGACTGGCCGCGTGCAGGCGTGCGGGCAGGTCGAGCCCGATCCAGTCACCGGATAGCCACGCCTGACGCAGCGGCAGGTGGTCGGCCACGGTGAGCAGCATGTCCAGCAGCATCGGCACCGAGTTCCACAGCGTCACCCGGTGTTGCTGGATCAACTGGTGCCAGGCCACGGCATCCCGGCGTTGTTCTTCCTCCAGCAGCACCACGCTGCCGCCTGCCGCCAGTACACCAAAGAGGTCGTACACCGAGAGGTCGAAGTCCAGCGCGGACACGGCCAGCAGACGGTCGTCAGCCTGGATGCCGAAGCGCTGGTTAAGGTCGTCCAGGGTGTTGCAGGCGGCGCGATGGCTGATTTGTACGCCCTTGGGTTCGCCGGTGGAGCCGGAGGTGAAAATCACATAGGCCGGGCTGTCGACCGAGGTGGCGAGCGGCGCCGCCAACGGCTGGCCGTGCAGCGCGAACGCCAGCCGTTCGGCGTCCAGCGTCAGACAAGTCCCTGCGCGCTGCTCGATGCGTTGGCGGCGCTCCAGGGGTTGACGCACGCCCATCGGCACATAACAGGCACCCGCGGCGAGTACGCCGAACAGGGCGATCACTGCGTCGGCCCCCCGAGGCAGGTGCACGCCCACGGCGTCCTCCGGTTGCACGCCCTGGGCCTGCAACCAGGCAGCTACGCGCAAGGCGCCATCGCGCAACTGGCCATAGCTCACGCGCTGCTCGCCGTCGATCAAGGCCAGGCGCTGCGGGTCGATGGCGAAGGGCGCGTCGAGCAGATTGCGTGGCGCGATCTCGACAGCGCTGGCATTGGCCTGGATGCGCACCCGGGTCTGATCGCCAGGCAGCGGCAGGTGCAGTGGTGCGTGCCAGTCAGCCTCGATCAGCCCCAGCAACGCGTGGGTGTAGCTGGCAAACGCGGCGTCCAGCAAACCGTCGGGGAATAGCGCGTCGACCGCGTCCCAGCACAGCACCAGCGCCCCGCGATGCTCATAAAGTTGGTGATCGAGCCACACCTGCGGAGTTTCCGACAGGCCACCGGCGACGAGATCGGGGAAGCCGACCGGCAGGTCTTGCAGCAGGTCATCCGCCAGCCCCAGGGTGCTGGTGAACACCACCGGCAGCGCCGCGGCCTGGGGGCCGACCCGGCGCGCCCGTTCGCGTTGCACCCAGATGGACGAGCATGCGGCGTGTTGCAGTACATCCGCCACTTGGGCCTGCACCGCCTGGGCTTCGTCGAGGAAACTGCTCCGGACCTGCGGGTAGACACTCACCGGCGCGAGCGAGGTGAAATCCCCCAGCACCCGGCCGATATGCGGATGGATGTCCTGGCGGTCGAACAGGGTCAGGTTGAGGGTGTGAGGCTGGCCGTCGCTGAAGCGCGCGAGGGTTTGCGCGTAGACGCTGAGCAACAGCACCGACGCCGTAATGCCGGACTCCCGCGCACGCTGGCGCAAGGCTTGCCACTGAGCGGCGGGCAGGCGGAACTCACGACGGCTGAAGTGCACGTCGCTCAGCTCCTGCGGCGCGGTGCGCAGCGGCAATGCAGGTGGGCCGGGCAGATCGTCGAGGCGCGCCTGCCAGTAGGCCTGGGCTTGCTGGACGCTGGCCGGGTCTGGTTGCACTTGCAGCACATAATCGCGAAACGACAGGTCGATGGCCGGCAACGGGCTGTCGGGCCGGGTGTAGATCAATGCCAGTTCCGCCAGCAGGCGCTTGATGCTCAAGCCATCCAGGGTCAGGTAATCGAAGAACAAGCCGACGCGGCAGCGGCCCTCGCCATAGCCCACGGTGTGCACCTCGTACATCGGCCACTGGCTGCGCTGGCGCGGACGCTCGGCCCAGCACTGCGCCAGGCAGTCGTGTGCGGCGTTGGCGGTGTCGACGTGATGCTGTTGCACGTGCATTGGCGCGACGCTGGCGAGGATCACTTGCTGGTGATCGCCGAGCAACTCGGCGCGGAGCATTTCGTGTCGCTGGATCAGCCGGTCCCAGGCCCGTTCGAAACGCGGGATGTCCAGCGCTTCGCCGTCCAGTTCGACCAGATAGGTAGTACCGCAGGACAGCGGCAGGCCCTGGCTTTGGCCATTCCAGTAGGCTTGCTGTACTTCGGTCAGCGGGAACGGTTGGTGACGCTGGTCCGGATCGGCCAGCAGGCGTTGTTCGGTGTGCACATCCGGTGCTTGCAACTGCGCGACGAATTCCGCCAGGCACGGCGTGGCGAACAGTTGCCGCAGGCTCTGGGCATTCGCCAGGCCGGCGCGGCGCAGACGTGCGCTGCACTGGGTGGCGAGCAGACTGTCGCCGCCGAGGCGGAAGAAATCGCTCTGGCGATACACCTGGGCGCCCGGCAGCAACTCGCGCCAGATCGCTGCCACCTGTTCCTCGCGTTCACCGCAGGGCGCTTCATTGGCGACCGCCTGTTGCGGACCGGTTTGGGCGGCCAGTTCCATCAGGGCGTTGCGGTCGAGTTTGCCGTTGGCGCTCAGGGGCAAGGTGTCGAGCAGCAGCCATTGGCTGGGCAGCATGTAGTCCGGCAGGTGCGTGCTCAACTGCTGACGCAGGGCGTCGGTGCACAGCGAACCTTCGCTGGGGACCACCGCCGCCACCAAGTGCAACGGCGTGCCCACCGCCAGGGAGACGGCCTGGCGCACCTGGGGTTGCAGGAGCAGGGCGTTGTCGATTTCGCCCAGCTCGATGCGATGGCCACGTACCTTTACCTGGTGGTCGCGACGGCCCAGAAATTCCAGACGGCCATCCGGCCAGTAGCGGCCCAGATCGCCGGTGCGGTACCAGCGTGCTCCCTGATGCTCGACGAAGCGTTCCGCGCTCAGTTGTGGCGCGCCCCGGTAGCCATCGGCGACTCCAGCGCCGCCGATCCACAACTCGCCGGCCAGCCAGTCCGGGCAGTCGCGACCCAGGCTGTCGACCACGCGATAGTACTGATTGCCCAGCGGCGTACCGTAGGGGATCGAACGCCAGTGTGCCGGTAGCGGCAGCTCGACGGGTTGGAAGTTGGACCAGATAGCTGCCTCGGTGGCGCCGCCCATGGCGATCAAGCGGCAATGACCTTGGCTGGCGGCATGCAGCCGAGCAGGCAGGTCGAGGCCGATCCAGTCGCCGGACAGCCAGGCCATGCGCAAGGGCAAGCGTTCGGCCACGATGAGCAGCATGTCCAGCAACAGCGGTACCGAGTTCCACAGTGTCACCTGATGCTGCTTGATCAGGCGGTTCCACGCGCTGGCATCGCGGCGTTGGCTGTCTTCCAGCAGCACCACGCTGCCGCCCACGGCCAGCACGCCGAAGAGGTCATACACGGAGAGGTCGAAGTCCAGCGCAGAGACCGCCAGTAGGCGGTCGTCAGCACCAATGGCGAAGCGCTGGTTGAGGTCATCCAGGGTATTGCAGGCCGCGCGATGGCTGATCTGCACGCCCTTGGGCTCACCGGTGGAACCGGAGGTGAAAATCACATAGGCCGGGCTGTCGGAGCGCACTGCCACGGGGGCGGACAGCGGTTCGAAGGTCAGGGCGTTGTCCAGCCAGGCCGGCTCGATCAGCGTGCGAATGCCGGCGCGTTGGCAGATGCGTTCACGGCGCGCCTGGGGTTGGTCGGGGCTGATGGGTACGTAGCAGGCGCCCGCCGCCAGCACGCCATACAACGCCAGCACCGCGCGGTGGCCACGGGGCAGGCAGACGCCTACCGCGTCACCCGGCTGAACGCCCTGTTCCAGCAAGGCGGCGGCAATGCGCAGGGCACCTTGTTGCAGGCGTGCGTAGCTGATGCGCTGGTCGCCGTCGATCAGCGCCAGGCGTTCGCCTGGCACGGCGAATGGGGCCTGGTACAGGGTGCGCGGTGCAACCGGCAGGTCGGTGGCGTTGACCTGCGCGCGTGTACGCTGTTGCGCCTCCGGCAGGTGGGCCAGTGCCGGAGCGTCCCAGGTCGCATCATGCTGCAGGTCGTGGAGCAGCGCGAGGTAGGCACCGAACATACTGTCCAGAAGGCCTTCGGGGAACAGCGCGTCCTGGGCATCCCAGGCCAGCAGCAGGCCGCCGTCTTCTTCGTAGACCTGATGATCGAGCCACACCTGCGGCGTCTGGGAAATCATATGGCTGAGGGTGCCGAGGGTGTGTGCTGCCTCGGGGCCGAGCAGTGGCGTCCCCAGGTTGCAGGCGAACACCACCGGGGAAAAACTGCGCTGACCGGCGCCGCGCTGAGCCAGGTCGCGTTGCACCTGCACGCCGGAATACTCGGCATGTGCCATGTCGCGGTGGAACTGCGCCTGCACGTTCGACAGTTGCGTGGCGAGGCTGGCGGGTTGGCGCAGGTCGACTTCGAGCAAAAGCAGGTTGGTGAAGTCGGCGACCACCTGGTCCAGCCCTGGCGATCGAACAGCGGCAGGTTGAGCAAAAAGTGCGGCACCTCGCTCCAGCGTCCCAACACTTGGGCAAAGGCTCCGGCGAGCAGCATGGCCGGGGTGAGCTGACGCCGCGCGGCGGCATCGCGCAGGCGTTGCCACACCTCGGCGGGCAGGTGTTGTTGGCGCCGGGTAAAGTGCACCTGTGCGATGGCCTGGGGTTCACAGGCCAGGGGTATGACGGGGCCGGTGGGCAACTGATCCAGGCGCGCTTGCCAGTACTGCGCGGCGCTCGCCCTGGGGGCCGTGCGCCGGGCCAGGTAGTGGGCGAAATGCCAATCGCGCCCGGCTTCGGGCAGGTGTTCATCGCGGTACAGCGCGGCGAGGTCGCGCAGGATCAGGTGCAGGCTGTGCACGTCGGCCACCAGCAGGTCGAGGTCGAGATGCAGGCGGGTGCGTGCTTCGGGCAGCAGGCTCAATTGCAGTCCGGCGACCTCGCCGCGCTCCACCGCCAGTTGCCGATGGGACAGGCCTTCGCGAATCTTCAACAACGCTTGTTCGCTGGCATCCGGCGTGAGGTCGCGCAGGTCGTGAACCTGAAGCGCCGACAGGCCTTCATCCAGGATTTGCTGGCGGCCTTCATCGTCGAAACGTGCGCGCAACATGCCATGCCATTGCTGCAAGGCCTGCCAGGCAGATGCCAGGCGCTGCGGTTCGAGGCCATGGCCGTCCAGTTCCAGGTAGGCGTGGCAGCCGACGCCGCCGAGCACCTGTTCGGCGCCGCGACCGATCCAGTAGGCATGTTGCACATCGGTGAGGGCGAAGGGTGCGGCGGGGTCGATGTCGACGTGGGTGTTGGCGGCCTGGCGCGGTGCGGCGGTCAGGCGTGGCAGCCAATGGGCGAGAGTGGGTTGTTCGATCAGGTCGGCGAAGGTCACCGGCGCACCGGCCTGGCGCCATTGGTTGACCAGGCGCATCAGGTGCAGGGAGTCCAGGCCCAGTTCGATCAGGTTGGCCTGGTCGTCCTGGGCGGGACCGCCGTGCAGCAGTTCACCGATCTGTTCGCGCAGGTGCTGCGAGGTCAGCGCGCTCATGGCTGCACCTCGGCGGCGCGCTGAGTTTCCACGGCCAGCAGCTTTACATGGGGCGCGATGCTGGCGAGTTTTTCGCGGGTTTCTTCCAACTCACGCTCGGGCAAAGACAATGACACAATCCCCGCGCCGGCTTGCACCCAGGCCTCACCCTGGTCTTCGAACACGCTGCGCAGCACCAGCGCGGCGTCGAGGCTGCCATCGCTGTCGGCGATCATCACGCAGCCGCTGTACAGGTCACGGCTGCGGCCTTCGTGCTCGGCAATCGCGGCAATGGCTTCGCGCTTGGGAATGCCCGAGGCGGTTACCGCCGGGAACAACGCGGCAAAGGCATGCCAGGCATTGCAATCGGGCTTGAGCCGGCCTTTGAGGCGCGAACTCAAATGCTGCACGCTGCCGCGTCGCGAGATGCCCATGAATTCACTGACGCCCAGACCCTGGACTTCACAAATCGGTTGCAGCTCTTCAAAGGCGAGCTTGACCGACACGGCGTGCTCGGCGATCTCCTTCGGGTCCTGGTACAGCGATTGGCGCAGTTGGGCTTCTTCCTGTGCATCGCGGCCCAAGGCACGGGTGCCGGCCAGCGGCTGGGTGCTGACGGCCCCGCCGGCACTGACTTCCACCACGGTTTCCGGGCTGAAACCCACGCAGGAAAAACCGCCTTGATGGTGCAGGAACGAACGCGCCGGGGTGTTGGCGCGGCGCCCGGCGCGGTAGCTGGCGATCAGGTCGACACGTCCTTCGAGGGGCACTTTGCGCGACAGGATGATCTTCTGGTAATCGCCACGAATAATCTGCGCCACGGCGCTCTCCACCTGGGCGCAATAGCGCGCCGCATCGTGCCGGGCAACATCCGCCTGGGCGGCTCGGGGCATGGGGCGGTCGAGGGCGCATTCGGCGTCCAGTGCCTGCACACGACTCTGCGCGGCACTGAGGGCAGTCGCGTGCAGGGCACGGATCAACACGCTGCCTTCACGGATACGCAATTCCAGCGGCGGGATATCCAGTTGCAGCAGTGGGCGACTACCGGGCAGGTCGCTCAGTTGATGGAAGCGTCGCGCCAGTTCGAATGTGGCGGTGCCGTAGGCGCGCCAGTGTTCGAAAGGCAGCGCCTGGGCGGCTTTTTCCAGGGCCAGCGGAATGTCGTCGGCGGACCAGCTCCAGCGCTGGCCGGCCACGTTCAATTGCACGCTGTTGCCGCTCAGGCGCACCTGGGCGCTGCTGCCGATGCCGAGGGACCATTCGCCCTGATGCTCGTAGAGGGTCAGGTCCTGGGGCAGGTAGTCACCGGCCAATGCGGCGGCCAGTTCCTGGGGCGCGGCGCTGATGGGTACACGGCATTCCAGGTAGCGCTGGCGGGACTCGGCATTGGGCTGGAAGCGTTGTTGCAACTGGCGCTTGTCGAGTTTTCCGACGCTGGTCAGCGGCCAGCTGTGCAGGGTTTCCAGCTGGTCCGGCCACTTATGGCGAGGCAGGCCCAGGTTCTGGAAATGCTGGTGCAGGGCACCGAGGGTGAAGGGTTGCGGCTGGCGCAGGATCACGCAGGCGCACACGCGTTCACCCAGGCGTTCGTCGTTGAGGGCGACCACGGCGGCGTCCTGCACCAGGGGGTGTTCGCGCAGCAGTTGTTCGATTTCGGCGGCGGCGATTTTTTCCCCGGCGCGGTTGATCTGTTCCTTGATGCGGCCTTCGACCACCAGGTTGCCGTCGGCGGTCCGGCGCGCCAGGTCGCCGGAATGGAAGAAGCCGGCGGCGTCGAATACCTGCTGATTGTGCGCCTCGGCACGGTAGTAGCCGCGAATGGTGTAAGGGCCGCGCACGATCAGCTCACCCACGTCACCCTCGGCCACCGGCAGGCCGTCGGCGTCTACCAAACGTACCTCGTCGGCGGTGCAGAGCGGGCGACCCTGGGTGTTGAGGATGACCGCCTGCGGATCATCCAGACGGGTGTAGCACAGCAGGCCTTCGGCCATGCCGAATACCTGTTGCAGGGCGCAGCCAAGGACCGGGGTGACCTGCGCGGCGACATCGCTGGATAGCCGCGCGCCGCCCACCTGCAACAGGCGCAGGCTGGACAGGTCGCTGTGGTCCCATTCCCGAGCCTGCAACCACAGCTTGACCAGCGGCGGTACCAGCGCGGTGTGGGTCACACGGTGACGTGCGATCAGATCGAAGGCTTCATCGGCCCCGGCGGTGCGGGAAAACACCACGCGCCCGCCGCAGGACAAGGCGCCGATCAACCCCGGGCAGGCCAGCGGGAAGTTGTGGGCGATGGGCAGCGCGGCGAGGTACACCGCCTCCTGGTCGAACCCGCACAAGCGCGCCGAAGCCATGGCGTTGTAGGCGTAGTCGGCGTGGCTGCGGGGGATCAACTTGGGTGTGCCGGTGGTGCCGCCGGAGAGCAGCAAGAGCGCGGTGTCGTGTGGGTCCACCGGCGCCGGTTCGCGTACGGCGCCGTCGACCCGGGCCAGTGCCACGCCGCGTTGGGCGACTTCACCGGCAATGATCAAGTGGCGCAGGGAAGGGCACAGGTCCAGTTGGCGTTCGGCCATGGGGCGGTAGTCAAAACCCAGGAAACGTTCGGCGACGATATAGGCGGTGGGTTCGGCCAGTTCGCACAGGGCCTGGATCTCGCGCTCGCGGTGCGCCGGCATGGCCAGGATCGGCCATGCGCCCAGACGCAGCAGGGCGAACAGGGTGCGGGCGAAGTCGATGCCGTTGGGCAGTTGCACCAACACGCGGTCGCCGCTGTGGATGCCGAGGTCAGCCAGCCCGCCGGCCAGGCAACACACCTGGTGTTCGAAGTCGCGGTAGCTCAGTTGTCGCTCACCTTCGATCAGGGCAATGCGCGGTCCGAAGGCGCGGGCCCAGCCTTGCAGATGCTCGTTCAGGCTCTGGGGTTGCCACAGTCCGCCGCCGGTGAGGTGCTGGGTCTGGGTGTCACGCCAATGAAGAGGGTGCATGGATCGGGCTCCTTGTGAGGGTCGCTGGAAATCGGGTTTGTTGAGAATCATTCTCCTTATTCGACGAGTGGACTGCCCGAAACCGAACGTCATGGCCCTGATCCGAATTTTTTGGTTACAACCTTATGCCCAAAAGTGCGCAGTACCGGGCCAGCAATAATTCCCATCCGGGGGCTGTGTGAACCGATCAGGGGAGCCGGCGGCGGGCTGCTTGATCAATCATTCATCCACACTGAAAGCAGGCTGGGGGCCGCGATGAATATTGAACAGGCCGACACACCGCCACCGAACTGGCGCTGGCTGCTACGGGGTCAGGGACGACGCTTGGGCCTGGCGGTGGCCATGGCTGTCGCGGCGGCGGCGGTGGAATTGCTGCCGTTTTTTTTGCTTGCCTGCGGGGTGAACCGGGTGGTGCTGGGCGGGCCCGGCCTGGGGGCGGACCTGACGGTGCTGGCTGGCTGGATGGCGCTGGCGTTGCTCGGCAAATATGCGCTCTACACCCTGGCGTACTACTTGAGTCATGTGGCGGCATATCAGGTGTTGCTCAACACCCGGCGCGCGCTGGTGCGGCATTTATCGTGGGCGCCGTTGCCATGGCTGAGTCGACTGAGCAGCGGCGAGCTCAAGCAGCGGGTGATCCAGGACGTGGAACGCATGGAGCAATTCATCGCCCACCACAGCGTGGAGTGTGTGGCCGCGCTATTGAGCCCGTTGTGGGTGTTTATCGCCTTGTGTTTTCTCGACTGGCGCCTGGCGCTGTGTGCCTTGTTACCGGTGCCGCTGGCGCTGCTGGCCCAGGCCTGGATGATGCGTGGCTTGGGCGAACGGTTGACACAGTACGCCGGCGCGGTGGATGACCTGGACGGCGCCGTACTGGAGTTTTTGCGCAATGCGCCGCTGATGAAAGCCTTCCGCCAGGACGCGCGCTCGTTCAAGCGCATGCGCGAGGCCCTGGCGCATTACCAGCACCTGATCGGTCGCATGATCGGCCTGACGGTGCCCGGTTGGTCGGTGTTCGTGGTGCTGCTGGGAGCCAATGTGGCGGTGTTGTTCCCGGTGGGTATCTGGCTGTATGCGGCGGGGCAGTTGACTCAGGCCGAACTGGTGCTGGTGCTGATCCTCGGTACCGGCATGTTGCGCCCGTTGTTGCGGGTGGCGCGGCTCAATTCCCAGGTGCAGGAAATCATGGGCGGTGTGCGGCGTTTTGCGCCGCTGCTGGTGTGGCCTCGACCTGCCCACGGGGATGAGCACGCCTTGCGACAGCCGCTGGCGGTGAGCTTCGACGCGGTGTCGTTCAGCTATGACCGCCAGCCGCTGTTGCAGTACCTCGATCTGCACTTGCCCGCTGGCAAAATGACTGCGCTGGTTGGTCCGTCGGGCAGTGGCAAAAGCACCCTGGCCTGGCTGCTCGGCGGGTTGCTGGACGCCGACAGCGGGCGCGTGCTGCTCAATGGCGAACCGTTGTCGACACTCGGTGAAGCGGCCCGCGCGGCGACGGTGGGCGTGGTGTCCCAGGACGCCTTCATCTTCCAGGGCTCTTTGTTGGATAACCTGCGCATCGGCTGCCCTGAGGCGACACCTGCGCAAATCGCCACGGCCTTGCACGTGGCCCAGGCCGATGACTTTGTGCGCGCTTTGCCCCAGGGCCTGGACACTCTGATGGATGAGCGCGGGGTGCGTTTGTCCGGTGGCGAACGCCAGCGCATCGGCCTGGCCCGGGCGCTGCTGGCCGAGACGCCGATCCTGGTGTTGGACGAAGCCACCGCTTTTGCCGACAGCCGCACCGAGCAGCGTTTCTACCAGGCCCTGCGTGCTACCTGGCCAGACAAGACGCTGCTGGTGATTGCCCACCGCCTGACCAGCATCCGCGAGGCCGAGCAGATCGTGTTGCTGGAGCGCGGGACGATTCAGGCACAGGGCACCCACGCGCAATTGCTGGCAAGCAGCAGTACTTACGCGACGCAATGGCAGCATCAGTTCGACAGTGAAGACTGGACCATCCGGGAAGGGAGTACGCGGCATGCACGGGTTGATTGAAGGGCTGCGCCAAGTGGTGAGCATCGCCGATACCCGCTCGCGCCGACTGTGGCTGGGCCTGGGGCTGCGCGTGCTGGAACGGGCGTGCGCGATTGCACCGTTTTTTCTCGGGTTTGTGTGGCTGGTGAGTGAGCCCGCGCTTTCTTTGTGGTGGCTGAGCATCGGTTTGCTTGGGCTGTTGGCGGCGCAGTTGGTGTGTTCGCACTTCGGCCAGCTCAACAGCTTTCTTGGCGGCTATGAATTGATGCAGGGTTACCGGCGGCACTTGCTCGACCATGTGGGGCGGCTGCCTCTGGGGGCGTTGCGTCAGGAGCGTATCGGGCAGATGGGCGAGCGCTTGACCGAGGACGTCAAGCGTATCGAAACCCTGTTCACTCACGTGCTCGGCGAACTGCTGGCGGCGCTGGCGGTGCCCTTGCTGTGCATGCTGGTGCTGGTGTGGGTGGACTGGCGCCTGACCCTGGCCTTGCTGGTGACTTTGCCCGCGGGGTTCTGGTTGTTGAACCGGCTGAGCGGGTTCTTCCTGACCGCAGGTCGGCGCAAGCAGCACAGCTTTTTGCAGGCGGCGGGGCTGTTGGTGGAGTTTATCGCCGGGTTGCGCACCTTGCGCCTGTTCAATCGTGCCGATGCCTGGCGTGGGCGCCTGGACCAGCAGTTCAGTGAAATCGAACGGCACAGCCTCGGGGTGGAGGTGTGGGGCGGCAGTGCGATTCAGCTCTACCGTTTGTGCGTGGACCTGAGCCTGGTGTTGCTGTTGCTGACGGCGAGCGCGCTGGCGGACATGGGGCAATTGCCGTTGATGACCTGGTTGCTGTTCGCCCTGGTGACACCGCGCCTGCTTGATCCGTTGCTCGACGTGGCGGCCTACCTCAGCGAACTGCGCGGGCTGGCCCAGGCCCAGTCGCGTTTGCAGGCGTTGCTGGAGATCGAACCGGTTGAAGAGCCTGCCCGGACTCAGTCCATGGAGGGCCATGTTGTGCGTTTTCGTGAAGTGGGCCTGCGCTATCCCGAACAACCGGAGTGGGCGTTGCAAGGCCTGAATTTCAGCGTGGAGCCGGGGCAGATGCTGGCGATTGTCGGCCCGTCCGGCGCTGGCAAGAGCAGCCTGTTGCACCTGCTGGCGCGGTTTTATGACCCGCAGCAGGGGCGCATCGAATTGGGCGGAGTGGATATTCGCGAGCTGCGTCTGGACCAGCTCTACGCCGCGTGCAGTTTTGTGTTCCAGGACGTGCAACTGTTCGACGCCAGCGTGCTTGACAACGTGCGCTTGGGCAAACCCGAGGCCAGCCTGGCGCGAGTGCGCGAGGCGTGTATTCAGGCCGGTTGCGATGGGTTTATCCAGCAGTTGCCCCAGGGCTATGACACGCCGATCGGCGAGAATGGCCAGCGCCTGTCCGGCGGCGAACGCCAACGCTTGTCCATCGCCCGTGCCTTGCTCAAGGATGCGCCGATTCTGTTGCTGGATGAGGCCACGGCGTCGGTCGACCCGTCGGCCCAGTACGAGATTCAGCGCGCGCTGTCGCGCCTGGCCGAGGGGCGCACCGTGATCATGGTGGCGCACCGTTTGCGCACGGTGCGCCATGCCGATGTGATTCTGGTGCTCGACCGCGGCCAGGTCGTCGAGCGCGGCCGCCACGCTGCGTTGCTGGCGCAGGGCGGGCTGTATGCCGAGTTGTGGCAACAGCAGGCCGGCTGAGGCTTACTCGAGGGCGCCGCGCCGGGCATCGCGCGGCAGCACGCCGTACTGTTTGCGAAACGCCACGCTGAAGTGGCTGATGTTGCTGTAGCCGAGCATGGAGGCGGTGTCGGTCACCCCATGCTGTTGCAGCAGTTGGCGCGCCTTGCCCATGCGTTCACGCTGGAACAGCGCGTAGATGCTCACATCGAACATCGCCTTGAACCCGCGCTTGAGCTTGAGCTGGTTGAGCCCGGTTTCGCGCGCCAATTGCTCGATGGTTGGTGCGGCGCTGAGGTCCATCAGCAGACGTTCGCGCGCCGCCAGCAGTTGCTTCTGTTCGCGCCGGGAAATCTGCTCGCTCTGATCCTTGGGGTTGAACGCCTTGAGGTGCCAGGCGAGGAATTCCAGGCTGGCCGAATGCACCAGCAGCGGTGAGGCCGAATCATCCCCCAGCAGCCGCTCCAGGCGCAGTGCGGCGTCCTTGATGCGTTGGTTGCCGTGGGTGGTGTGCAGGCAGAAATTACCTTCGATGCTTTCGCCCAGGCGCTGGTAGTCATCACCGGCCAGTTCGCTGAGGCGTTGGGGGGTGATGCGCAGTTCGAGGTTGCGGTGGGCCGGGGCGAATTCCAGCTCGAAACGTTCAGCGGGAGCAAAGCTGGTCATTACCTGGTCTTTGCCCAGGTGCAGGCCCTTGCGGCCGACGCGTACGTCGATATCGCCGTTGAGCATGCAACTGAAATGCAGGTGAGGGTTGTCGTCGAGGGTGCTGATGCGCACGGCCTGGTTGGCGTCGAAGGTCACCAGGGACACCTCCAGGCCGGGCTGTACCACCTGGGTGCGCACGTGGCAGCCGGGTGGGCCGGCCTGGGGGGCGGTTTCGTCGAAAAAGGTGGAAGCGCGCAACTGGTACATGGTCGTCCTCGCAGGCGACCGCCCAGAAGACCTGGGCGGGGGGCAGACGGCTCGCAAGTTTCCCTGTTCCTGCGGTGCGCCGGTTGGCGTCACCGCATTGCCCGGAAGTCCCTGCGAGCATTCAAGATGTGTCGCAGGTTATTACTAACGGTTCTCATTTGCAAGGTTGTAACACCGCGCTTCAGAACTCCATGCCGACCCGTACACCCAGGGTGCGCGGCTGGCCGGCGATGACCATGCCGTTGGACATGGCGCGGGTGAAGTAGGTGGTGTCTCCCAGGTTCTTGCCGAACAGGCCGATGGTCCATTGCTTGAGGCGATAGTCGATGTTGGCGTCCCACAAGGTGTACGCGTCCTGGGACTGCGTCGCGTTGGGGTACAGGTAGGACTGGCCCTGGCGGGTGAGGCCGGTGCCCACGGTGATATGGTCGGTGGCGGCCCAGTCCATCGACACGCCATAGCTGTGCTTGGGTGTGCTGGGGAACTGTTTGCCGGAGTAATCGACGGCGCCGCGGGTGTAGTCGTCGAACTGGGCTTCCAACAGACTGGCGTAGGCGTTGACTTGCACCGAGTCCAAGGGACGTACGGTAGCGGTGAGTTCCAGGCCCTTGTTGTGGGACTTGCCGGCGTTGCTGGTGGAGGTTTGGCCACCGCCATCCTCGACGATCACTTGCTGATCACGCAGGCGGGTGTAAAACACATCGGCACCCACTTCCCACACCTTGCTCGGCGCGCGATAGCGATAACCCAGCTCGGCGTAGCTGCCGTACTCGGGGTTGTAGGCATCGCCGGCGGTGGCGGCGGTGGTGGAGTAGGTGTTGAAGCCCGAAGCCTTGTAGCCGCGCGCCAGCACCAGATAGGTGAAGTGTTGTTCGCTGGGGCTGTACTCCAGGCTGAAACGCGGGAGTGCCACGGTCTCGCTGACCTTGCGGTCGTTGAACGATTCGAGGCTGGCAAAAGCGGTGTCCGGCACGCCGTCACCGTCGCTGTCGAACAGGCCGCCTTGCTGGCTGCTCCAATCCATGGTGCGGCGGTTGTGTTCCACGCGCAGGCCGACGGCGGCGCGCCATTCCGGCTGGAAGCGCCAGCCCAATTCGCCGAAGGTTGCCACGGTGTCGCCTTCGACTTTGGCCTTGGTGTCGCTGAGGAAAAACGGGCTCAGGTCGAACGTGTAGGGCGCGTCACGCCGCACATGAGAGAGGAAACCGCCCACCAGCCAGTCGATATTGCCGTTTTTGCCGTTCAGGCGCGCTTCGCCGGAGTATTGGCGAGTCTTCATGTCGTAGCCGGTGGGGCCGCCGAACAGTGACTTGGGCAGCCAGTAATCCCATTCGGTCTGGTTGGCGCCGACGTTGACCACCAGTTGGGTGTCATCGGCAAAGTGTTTGCGGTATTCGCCGGTGAACAGGGTGTATTCGGTGTTGTTGGTGCCGGGGTCGGTGGCGTTGGACTGGTACTTCTTCGCCAGGTCGCGGGTAGCGAAGTAATCGTTATCGCCATGGGTGTTCATGTGGTGCAGGCCGAAGCGCCATTCGCCGCCATCGTCGTCCAGATGCAGCAGCTTGATGCGCCCGAAGCCGCTGTCCCAACCGGCGGTGTCGTGCCGGCCCAAGGTGGAGTTGGCGATCATGCCATCGTTCTTTTCACCGCCGACGGTGACGCGTACGGCGGTGTTCTCGGTCAGTGGAAGGTTGCCGGTGACTTCCGCGCGCTGTTGGTTGTGGGTGCCGTATTCGAGTTTGACCTTGCCGCCGGCGGTGAACTCCGGGTCGCGGGTGCGCAGGGCAACCAGGCCGCCCATGCTGTTCTGCCCGTACAGGGTGTTTTGCGGGCCGCGCAGGATCTCGATCTGGTCAAGGTCATACAACTGGCCGAGTACCAGGCCGTTCATCGGCACGCCGTCGATGTATACGCTGTTGCTGATGCTGTCGCCTTCGTCATCGGAAAAGCCCAGGCCGCGAATCGTCAAGGCCGGCGTGTGCCGGGTGAAGGTGCTGAAATACAGGTTGGGCTGGCGCTGGGCCACATCGCCCAGGGTGTCGAGGTGGCTGTCCTCGACCTTTTCGCCCTTGATAACGCTGACGCTGTTGGCCGTCTTGAACTGCGGGGTGTCTTGCTTGGTGGCGGTGATGACGGTGGCGTCCAGCTCTTCGATGTTGACGTCGGCGGCCATCACCGGTTGCATCAACGGCAGGGTGCAGGACAACAGCAGGGCACAGCGTACGGCTTGGGAAAGGGAAGAACGTTCCATGGGATCCACGCCTGAAGGGGAATGGTGCAAATGATACGGGTTCTCATTTTGAGCACTACCCGATTCGGGTTTTAAATCACCCGATTGCAGTGCAACGTTGCTAGCCTTTTGCCTCCTTGAGCGCAATGGTCGCCGGCGACGGAGATTTCAACGCCCCGGTACGGTCCGCCAGATAACGTGCCGGCGGCTGGCCCACGGTCTTGCGGAACATGGTGATAAAGCCGCTGGCGTTCTCGTAGCCCAGGTCCAGCGCCACGCGTTGCACGCTCTCGCCCTTGGCCAGGCGTTGCACCGACAGGATCACATGCAATTGCCGGCGCCAGCGTCCGAAGCTCAGGCCCAGTTCCTCCAGCAGCAGGCGGGTCATGCTGCGCTCGCTCATGCCGATGCGCACGGCCCATTGGTCGAGCGTGGCCTTGTCGGCCGGATCGGCCAGCAGGCGATTGGCCAGGCGCCGCAGCCGCAGGTCCCGAGGCATGGGCAAGTGCAGGTCTTCGACCGGCGACTGGGCCAGTTCATCCAGCAGCGTGCCGATCAGGCGCCCTTGTGCGCCCGCTTCGTCGTACAGCTGTGGAAAGCCAACGGCCTTGCTGATCAATTCATGCACCAGCCCCGACACCGCCAGGGTGCAGCACTTGGAGGGCAGGGCGTTGGCGGCCTGCGGATCGATCAGCAGGCAATACACCTGCGCTTCGCCGTTGCCGCGCGCCGCATGGGGAATGCTGCCGGGTATCCACAGCGCGCACTGCGGCGGCACCAGCCAGATCCCCGCTTCGACTTCGCAATGCACCACACCGCGCAAGGTGTAGATCAATTGACCCTTGAGGTGCTGGTGCTGCACGTGCTCCCAGCTTTCCGACGCACTGCTGGCACCCACGGCCACCACGGCGCGGGGGATCAGGTCGGCGTTCATGGCCATGTGCGGGTCATGGGTCTGGAGACGATGCTGTTTCATGGCGCTACGACAGGTTGGCTGAATTGCGAAATAGTCTGGCTATTCTGTGCAATGCCGTCCAGTGGCTTGGCGATTAAAGTGAGATCAGTTCTCAATAAGGAGCTCAGTCATGCGACTCGACAGTTCAACGTTTCCCGTGGTGAATATCTTGTTCGACGCACCCAGCGACAGCGGGCCGGAGGAAGTTTTCGGAGCCTTCGAAGGCTTGTTGGCGCGCCAGCAACCGTTCGTGCTGCTGCATGAAAAGGCCGTCGACGAACACAACCACGAACATGCCCATGAGGAGCGCCGATATGCTTCGATCTGGATGAAAAAGAACCGCCAGGCGCTGCGCACGTTCGTCAAAGGCATGATCCAGGTGGAGCCCAGCGCCGCCAAGCGCCTGGCGCTCAAACCGTTCACCGTGACGTTCGGCAAGGCCTGGGGTTACCCGCTGCTGGTGGTGGAATCCAGTGATCGCGCCTGGGCGTTGGCGCGGGATGTGCTGGATGAGCGGGTGTCGGATGTGGCGCAATTCTGAACAACGGCACACTTCCACAGGGGATTGGCTGTGGCTGGAAAGCGCTGCCAGCAGGGCCATCGCGCCGGGCGCTTTCTTGCCAACAATAGAGATCCAGTGTGGGAGCTGAGTTGCTTCCACTGTTTCACCGAAGCGTCGTTCAGTCGATGCAGATCGCCCGGCCCAATTGGCCTTTCTCCACCGTTGCCGAGCAGCCGAAGTGGCCGTTGTCCGCCTGACAGGCGCCGGTCACCGGGCCTTTGCCCGATTGGGTGGTGACGCTGGTCTGGCATTCGCCTTCGCACTGGCTTGAATCGGTACAGGCCTTGCCCGCGTCCTTGTAAGGCGTGATGCATTGCCAGCTTTGCAATTTGCCGACCTGTCTCATCGTGCCGCCACCCGCCAGGCACTCGGAGGCGCTGGCATTCTTGGCCGGTGGCGTGGTGGTGTGTGGGGTCGAGGTGCAGGCGCTGACCAGCAGCAGGCTGGCGAGGGCGAGGTAGCATTTCATTCGGGGCATCCTGAGTGCAGAAGGGGAGCGCATCTTAGCATCCGCTTCGGGTATCCTCCGCGCCCCGCGATCACTGATTCAACGAACCATGACAGCACAAGACATGCAGGCGATGCTTGCGTCGATTCTCGATGAAGTCCGCCCCTTGATCGGCCTCGGCAAAGTCGCCGACTACATCCCCGCGCTGGCCGATGTGCCGGCCAACCAACTGGGCATCGCCGTGTACGGCAACGACGGTTCGGCCTATTGCGCCGGCGACGCCCACACGCTGTTTTCGGTGCAGAGCATTTCCAAGGTGTTCAGCCTGGTGCAGGCCATCGACCATGGCGGTGAAACCATCTGGGAGCGCCTGGGCCACGAACCTTCGGGACAGCCGTTCAACTCGCTGGTGCAGTTGGAGTTCGAGCGCGGCCGGCCGCGCAACCCCTTTATCAATGCCGGTGCGCTGGTGATCTGCGATATCAACCAGTCGCGTTTCGCCGTACCGATCCTGTCGATGCGCGATTTCGTTCGGCGTCTGTCGGGCAACCCGCAGATTCTGGTGGACAGTGTGGTCGCCGACTCCGAGGCCCGGCATGGCGCGCGCAATGCAGCCATGGCCTACCTGATGAAATCGTTCGGCAACTTCCACAACGATGTGGACGCCGTGCTGCACAGCTACTTCAACTACTGCGCGCTGCAAATGAGCTGCCTGGACCTGGCGCGCGCGTTCAGTTTCCTGGCCAACGAAGGCGTGAGCGCCCACAGCGGCGAACAGATCCTCAGTGCCCGCCAGACCAAACAAGTGAACTCGATCATGGCCACCAGCGGGCTGTACGACGAAGCGGGCAACTTCGCCTATCGCGTGGGCCTGCCGGGCAAGAGCGGCGTGGGCGGCGGGATCGTTGCGGTGGTGCCGGGGCAGTTTACGGTGTGCGTGTGGTCGCCGGAGCTGAATGCGGCGGGGAACTCGCTGGCGGGGATGAAGGCGCTGGAGTTGTTGAGTGAGCGGATTGGGTGGTCGGTGTTTTGAGGTTATAGGTGTTATTAGAAAACACGCTTAAAAACTGTCAGTATTGACAGGTTACGTTTTGAAGCGTGCGAGGAAAAATACGGGGTTCAACGTGCCACGCAGTGTGTTGGCGAGGAGCTATTCGTCAGGAGGATCCTGAAATGTCGCCGCTTACAGTGCTGCACGCGTTTCGCCAGCAGGTCGCTCAAAATCCACAGCATCTGGCAGTCGTAGGCCTTGATCAGCAACTCACCTACGCTGAGCTTGACCGTCAGAGCGGCACCATAGCCGCGCATTTGCAGCGAATGCAGATCGGGCCCGGCGACTTGGTGCTGGTGCAGGCCGAGCGTTCGGTGGCCTTGATCATCGCGCTGCTGTCTGTGCTCAAGACCGGGGCCGCCTATGTGCCGCTCGACCGGGCACTGCCGCAAAACCGCAAGGAGTATATTGCCCGGCAATGTGGCGCCTCCCTGGTGCTTTCAACTCGGTTCGATGATCAGGCCGCGCTGCCCGATTGTCGCCTGCTCTCCGTCGACGAACTATTGGCCACGCCGCAAGCTTCAGTATTTCAGCCGGTCGAGATCACGCCTCGCGATGTGATGTACGTGATTTTTACCTCCGGGACTACCGGGAATCCAAAGGGCGTCGTCATCGAACATCGCTCGGTGATCGAATTGCTGCGGGTACACAACGCCAATCTGGGTATCGGCACGTTCAGCCGTTCCACGTTGATGGCAGCGGTGGGTTTCGATCTGAGCCAGGCGGAAATCTGGTCAAACCTGATCGCGGGTGCGTGCCTGTTTGTGCTCGATGAAGAGTCGCTGCTCAACAGTGCGGCGTTCCTGGCCTTTTGTGTGAACCATCACATCACCCATGCCTTTGTACCGACGTTAAGAATCTACGACGTTGTGAATGCCTCGCAACCGGACGGTCTGAAACTCGAATACCTCTACACCTGCGGGGAGAAACTGCATCCCGTCGCGCTGGAGCATTTGCCTTATCGGCTGGTGGATTGTTATGGCCCCACCGAAACGACGATTTTCGTGACCTCGCACGTCGTGCAGAGCAAACGACTGAAACGGCCTGACACCATCGGGTTTCCCATAGGTGCCTGCAAGGTGTACATCCTCGACGAGCAACAGCAGGAAGTTCCGGCGGGGGGTGTGGGCGAGTTGTGTATCGCCGGCCCTTGCCTGGCACGTGGCTACCTTGGGGCGCCTGAGCTGACTGCGCAGCGTTTCATCCATTCTGAAACCCTTGGTTGCCGCCTGTACCGCAGCGGCGATCAGGCCCGAACGCTGGAGGATGGCAGCCTTCAGTTCCTTGGCCGGCTCGATGGGCAAGTCAAAATACGCGGCTACCGTGTTGAACTCGGCGAGATTGAAGCGCGTTTGCTCAAGGAACCGTCTGTTCGAAGTGCTGCGGTCGTGGTGGTGGACGAGGGGACGCAGGCGGAAAAACGGCTGGTGGCGTTTGTCGTGCCCACCAGTCGAAAACTGCACCCGATGCAGCTGTCAGCCAACCTGCGCCGTAGCCTGGAGGCCGACTTGCCGGATTACATGGTGCCGTTCGAATACGTCTGTCTGGAGGTGTTGCCGAGTAACGCCAATGGCAAGACGGACAAGGTCGCCTTGCTTGAAAGGCTGAAGCATCAGAAACCCGGGTCCCTGGACGTTGAGCGATTTACCGACAAGCATCAGCTTGAGGTTGCACAGGCTTGGTCCGAGCTGCTGGGCCATGCCGAGTTTTCGCCGAACGACAGTTTTCTTGAAGTGGGCGGCCATTCACTGCGTGTTGCGCAGATGGCCCACCTGTTATCCGCTCGCTTCGGGCTGTCGGTGTCCGTTCGCGATGTCTATGAGCATGGCGTGCTCAAAGACCTGGCCGCCGAGCTTGGGCGTCGCACACAGGCAGGTGCGCAAGAGCGGATCCAGCCGGCGAGCGAACTCGAGAAAGACCTGTACCTGGACCCCGACACTGAGTTTTCAGACCATTTTGACGATGCTCAACTCAGTTGTCCCACCCACGTCCTGCTGACCGGCGCGACCGGATTTGTCGGTATCCATCTGCTCAAGGAGTTGCTTGAGACCAGCGAGGCCCTGATCCACTGTCCGATCCGTTGCGACTCACCGGCAGCCGGGCTGGCGCGGCTTCAGCAGATCAGCGAGCGCTATCACGTCCAGATACGGTCCGATGACTGGGCACGCGTGCAGGTTTGTGTCAGTGACTTGGCCAAGGCGAACATGGGGATAGAACCGGCGACCTATGCGTGGCTTTGTAAGGCAATCGACGTGGTTGTGCATTCAGCCAGCGCGGTCAATTTCATCCGGCATTACTCGCACATGAGGGCCGATAACGTCGAAGGCCTCAGGCGTGTCCTGCGTTTTTGCGGCGACGGAAAGACCAAGGCCTTGATGCTGATGTCGACCATCTCGATTTACAGTTGGGGGCACCGTTACACCCACAAGCGCCGTGTGTTCGAGGGTGATTCCATCGATGAAAACCTGCCGGCCATCCGGCACGACTTGGGGTACGTGCAAAGCAAGTGGGTCATGGAAAAGATCGCTGATCTGGCGGCAGCCAAGGGATTGCCTTTGATGACATTCCGTCTGGGATATGCGACTTGTCACAGCCGCACCGGCGCCTGCGCCGAATACCAATGGTGGGGGCGGTTTATCAAGACCTGCCTTGATAAGGGCGCGGTGCCGGACCTGCATCAAATGCGCGAGGGTTTGACCACCGTTGACTACATGTCCCGGGCCGTCGCTCACATTGCCCGTCAACCCGCAGCCTTGGGCAAGAAGTTCAACCTGTGCCAGACCGCGCGCACTGATCTGAGCCTCAAGCAGTTTTGCGCGCGGGTTGGCCGGTATTACGGGCGACGTCTGGCGGTGGTGCCTTACGCACAGTGGGTAGCCTTATGGGAGCACGACCTGGAATCACTGCTTTACCCGCTACTGGGGATGTTCAAGGATGATATGCACCACGGTGAAACCATCCTCGAGCTGTACCAGCGCAACTACGCGTGGGATCGCACCAACACCCGGATGTTTTTACGGGGCAGCGGCATTCACGAGTCCGAATTATCCGGGGAGGTGCTGGCGCGTTATCTGGAGTGGTTGCAGCGCCACGCCTGAAGCGTAACCGCCTCTTTAGAGCGTTACTTCTTCGTGGCCTCCGCATCGTAAATCGCATAAATCTTTTCGTAGCCCTTGGTCTCGAACACTCCCGTCCAGCCTTTGGGAATGGACACCGACTCGCCGGCCTTGACGGTGATCACCTTGCCGTCGGTGGAGGTGAGGGTTACGCCGCCGGCGGTGAAGTACAGGAACTCTTCATACGGCGTGCCTGGCGCGCCCAGTTCTTCGCGCATCGGGCCGGATTTGTACATGCCGGTCTGGAAGGCTTTGTCTGCGGATTCGTGGGTCACCACGTCAACGGTCGGAGCGCCGGCGAAGGTGCCTTTGACCGCGTCGGGGCGCGAGAAGATGCTGCCGCTGACTTGTTCGTGGGACGTCTTGGTGGGGCTGAGCGTGTCAGCCATGGCGACGCCAGTGCACAGCAGCGGGGCGGTCAGGAGGGCGACAGCGAGGGTGTGTTTCATGGTTCTCTTCCTTGGGGCGAGCATTTTGCGGGGAATATTCGCGGGTATAACGTTTCAGCGCCGCTGAATATTCCCTGCAATCGACAATGCCTACAAGGACAGCCGATCCAGCAGGCTGTACCACGCCACGCCGGCACCGATGTAAAAACGCTGCAACCCGTGCATCGGCAGGCGCTGCAACGGGGTCACCGGGTAGGCAAACGTCGGGCGGCTGTCGCACAGCTTGCCAGCCAGTTGCTGGCCCAGGCTGGTGCACAGCGCGATGCCCCGGCCATTGCAGCCCAGCGCCAGGGTGAGCCCAGGTGCGGGCTCGTGCACATGGGGCATGAAGTCCCGTGTGATCGCGATACGCCCGGCCCAGCGGTACTCGAATGCCAACGGCCCCAGCTCGGGAAACAGCAGCGCCAGCGAGCGCTCCAGGTGGGCGAAATCCGTGGGCGAGCCGGGGTCGTTGAACAGCCCGCGCCCGCCCATCAGCAAGCGGCCATGGCTGTCTTTGCGGAAATACAGCAGCAACCTTTGTGCGGTGGAAACGGTTTCCTGTCCCGGCAAAATGCTGTCGGCTGCGCGTCCGCTCAATGGCCGGGTGGCGACGATAAAACTGTTGGCCGCCAGGATACTCTGGGCCATGCCGGGCCATAGGTTGCCGCTGTAGCCATTGGTGGCCAGTACCACTTGATCGGCCCGTACCTGGGCGCCGCCGACGGTGGTCAATTGCCAACCCGAACCCTGGCGCTGCAAGTCGGTCACTGCGCTCTGCCCGTGAATCCGAGCCCCCGCCGCCAACGCCGCACCCACCAACCCACGGGCATACGCCAACGGTTGAATTGCCCCCGCGCGGCCATCCAGCCAACCCCCGGCAAAGGCCGTGCTGCCCATGCGTGAAGCCACGGCGCTGGCGTCCAGGCGCTGCACCGGCACGCCGCGTTTGGCCCATTGATCGGCCCGGGCGTGCAGCCCGGCCACGCCTTTTTGGCTGTACGACACCTGCATCCAGCCTTTGCGTACCGGGGCGCATTCGATGCCGTGCTTGTCGATCAAGTTGAACACCAGGTCTGCCGAATTCGACACCGTGGCAATCAGCGGCTCGGCGCGTTCCGACCCGTACAGGCGCACCAGTTGTTCAGGGTCGTATTTGAGTGTGGGGTTGACCTGCCCGCCATTGCGTCCCGAGGCGCCCCAGCCTGGTTCATTGGCTTCCAGCACACACACGCTCGCGCCGCGCTCGGCCAGGTGCAGCGCGGTGGACAGGCCGGTATAGCCGGCGCCGACGATGGCCACATCCACGTTTATCGATTCGCTCAACGCGGGCGTCGGCACCGCCGCCGGCGCGGTCGCTGACCACAATGACGTCATGACAGGCTCCGCGTATCGCCAGTGGGGTGCAGCACGCGGCGCAGGAAGTCCTGGGTGCGCGGTTGCTGCGGGTTGCCCAGCACTTGCTCGGCCGGGCCGCTTTCGACGATGTAGCCGCCGTGCAGGAAACACACGCGGTCGGCCACTTCGCGGGCGAAGCCCATTTCGTGGGTGACCACGATCATGGTCATGCCTTCATCGGCCAGGGTGCGCATCACCGCCAGCACGTCGCCGACCAACTCCGGGTCGAGGGCCGAGGTCGGTTCGTCGAACAGCATGGCTTCGGGTTTCATCGCCAGGGCGCGGGCAATGGCCACGCGTTGCTGCTGGCCGCCGGAGAGTTGTTCCGGGTAGGCGTCGGCCTTGGCGCTCAAACCGACTTTTTCCAGCAGCACCAAGGCTTCTTCGCGAGCTTGCCTGGGCGACTCGCCTTTGACGTACACCGGGCCTTCCATGACGTTTTCCAGCACCGTGCGGTGTGGGAACAGGTTGAAGCGCTGGAACACCATGCCCATGTGGCTGCGCAGGGCATGCACGCTCTTGCTGGCGCGCTGCACCGTTTCGCCGAACGCGGTGATGCTGCCACCGTCGTAGGCTTCCAGCGCATTGATGCAGCGCAGCAGGGTGGACTTGCCCGAGCCCGAGGGGCCGATCAGACACACCACCTCGCCTTTGGCCACGTCGAGGTCGACGCCATGCAGCACGCGGTGGCTGCCGTAATGTTTTTGCAGTTGGCGAATCTCGATCATGCTTTTTTCCTCCGGCCCAGGTGCTGCTCCATGCGGCGCAGGGCATACACCAGCGGCAGGCTCATCAACAGGTAGAGCAGGGCGACCAGGGTGTAGACGGTCATGTTCTGGAAGGTCGACGAGGCGATCAGTTGGCCCTGGCGGGTCATCTCGGCCACGGTGATGGTCGACACCAGGGACGAGTCCTTGAGCATCATCACCAGGGTGTTGCCGTAGGGCGGCAGGGCGATGCGAAACGCCTGGGGCAGGATCACCCGGCGCATCATCAGTACCGAGCGCATGCCCAGGGCCTCGGCGGCTTCGCGCTGGCCCTGTTCGACGGCGATGATGCCGGTGCGAAAGTTCTCGGCCTGGTACGCCGAATAAGCGATGCCCATGCCGATCACACCGGCATAAAACGCGGTGAGGTGCACGCCCATGTCCGGCAGCACGAAGTAGATGTAGAACAACTGCACGATGATCGGCAGGCCACGGATCACATTGATGATGGTGCTGGCCACCCACGACAACGCACGGATCGGCGACAGCTTGAGCAACGCCAGCACCAGGCCGATGGCACTGCTGAGCAGGAACGACAGCACGGTGATCTGGATCGTCACCCAGGCGCCTTGCAGCAAAATAGGCAGGAAGTCCTGGGCGTTTTGCAGGAACTCACTCAGGTTCATGGGCGCACCTGGGCATCGAGCCCCCATTTCTTGAGGATGCTGTCCAGGGTGCCGTCGGCCTTGATGCTGGCGATGGCGCTGTTCAGGCGTTCCAGGGTTTGCGTGTCGCCCTTGCGCACCACCAGGCACACTTCGCCGACGTTGGCGGGCTTGTAGTCAGGGGCAAGCTTCACGCCTTTGAACAGCTTCTGGCGAATCTGGTACGCCACCACCGGCTGGTCGCCCACGGCGGCCTTGATACGCCCCAGCGACAGGTCGCGAACCATCTCGCCGATGGAGTCGTAGGTGCGGATTTCCTTGAAGATGCCGAGCTTGTTGAGCTGGTCATAAAAGATGGTGCCGGCCTGCACACCGACCACTTGGTCTTTCAACGGCGTGAGATCCGGGTAGGCGGCGTTGTCGTCGGCGTTGACGATCAGCCCTTCACCGTAGGCATACACCGGGGAGCTGAAGTCGACGACTTTGGTGCGCTCTTCGGTCTTGAGCATGCCGGCCGAAATGAAATCCAGCTTGCCGGAGGTGAGGGAGGGGATCAGCGCGGCGAAATTGGTCTGCTCGATCTGGCTGGTGAAGCCGCCGGCCTTGCCCACGGCCTCGGCCACGTCGACCATTACACCCTGGATGCTGTTGCTCTTGATGTCGAGGAAGGTGAACGGCGAACCACTGGCCGTTGCACCGACTTTGTACGAAGACGCACCCTCGGCGTGCACGGCAGTGGCACACAGCGTGGCGCACAGGGCGAAGGCAAGGCGGCGAAACAAGGGCGAAAGACTGTTCATCGGGTTACTCCAGAAGGAAAACGGAAAGTCAGTAGCGCAAGCGGCTGCGGATGAAACCGCAAGCTCTGTGCCATTGCGATTGATGTGAATCGTATATCGCTATAGAAAATCGACAAAATGAACCATTCGTATCGATATGCGATATTTTGTGGCCTGTTTTTGTGATTTGCGGTAGAAATATCGCCACGCTTGATCGACCTGACCGCGAGTCCGCCATGTCTGAAGAACGCAACAGTCTGCACAACCAATCCCTGGAAAAAGGCCTGTCGGTGCTCAAGGCATTCAGCGCACAGCGCCGCAGCATGAGCCTTGCAGAGGTGGCCGAGGCCGCGGGCATGACCAAAAGCTCGGCCCAGCGCATGGTGTTTACCCTCGAAAGCCTGGGTTACCTTCGGAAACACCCGCGCACACGGCATTACCAACTCACCCCGCATGTGCTGGAACTGGGCTTCAGTTACCTGGATGCGCATTCGTTGATCGAGGTGGCCAACCCGTTCCTGTCGGAGTTGACGAGGTTGACAGGCGAGACCTCGTGCCTGACCGAGCCGGCGGGCTATGACATGACTTACATCGCACGTTTCGTCAGCTCGGGGTTTGTGCCGGTACACATGCCGATCGGCTCGCGGGTGCCGATGTACTGCACCGCATCAGGCCGGGCGTATCTGAGCGCGTTGCCGCAGGAGGAGGCGCTGGTATTGATCGAGCACAGCCAACGGGTTACCCATACCAGCCAGACGCTGACGGAAGTCGACAGGATTCTGGAGTCATTGCAACTGGTGCGCGAGCAGGGTTATGCGGTGAACGGCCAGGAGCTGTTTCTCGGTGACATGACCATTGGCGCGCCCGTACTTGGCGCCAATGGTCGGCCAGTGGCGGCGGTGCACGTGGTAGCGCCGACGAGCCGGTGGACCCGGGCGGATGCAGAGAAGCAATTGGCGCCGGCGTTGTTGCAGTGCTCAAGAGCGTTGAGCAATTCAGCTCGTAACCTGGAATAACAGGCACTGATATTTAAATGTGGGAGCTGGCTTGCCTGCGATGGCGCTCTTTCAGTACCGGATGTGTTGGCTGACACACCGTCATCGCAGGCAAGCCAGCTCCCACAGTTGAGTTTCATTGGGCTTGAGATTGTTGTTCGCTCAGGCCGCCGGGCAAGTCTGATCCAACGCCTTGTCCACCAACAGTTGCACACCTTCAAGCATGCGGCAGATACCCAGCGCCACATTGCGTTGAGCACCCTCGACTTCAAAGGCGAGATGGGCGGCGATGTCGTTGAGGCAGGCCAGGTCTTGCGTGGCATTGGCCAGCAGGGTTTCGGTGCCCAGGTCAGGGCGGACAGTGAAAAGGGTTGCGGGGGGATTTGGACTGTCTTTGATCATGGTGGAACTCCGTCGACAAGTGGAGCCGCCAGCGTTCGCGGTCAAACGAAGAGGGTGGCAGCTGTACGCGGGTTGACCGACCGGTTGTCAACGAACCCGGCATACCCGAAGGTATCCCGCGCACAACTGCCGCAACACAATACCTCAGGCACAAAAAAACGCCTAAGACGGGTGCAGGGCGTAGCAGTTCGTTAACAAGGTCGGACGGTCAAATCCGGCCGCTGAATGGGCGGCGACGGCGAGGAGGTTAGCCAGTGAAGTTCCCAGGGACAACCTGAAAGCCTTGTGGGAAATCTCTGAGCACAGCAAGCGCCGTATACCACTGTGCTAGAGCACCACAAATCCCATGTGGGAGCTGGCTTGCCTGCGATAGCGGTGTGTCAGCCAGTACATCCGGTCCTGGGAGGCCGCCTTCGCAGGCAAGCCAGCTCCCACATTTGACCTCATTGGTCGTGAGGGCTGTGTTTTCCCCAAACAAAAAATGCGCCCCTGAGGGCGCATTTTTTTGGTCCGCTATCGCCTATCAGGCAGTCGCATCCCACGCACGATCACCGTGCTCGTCCTTGATACGGGTCGGCAGGCCCATCACATCCAGCGCCTTGAGGAACGGCTCGGCCGGCAGTTCCTCGACGTTGACCATGCGCGACACATCCCACTCGCCACGGGCAACCAGCAGCGCAGCGGCCACGGGTGGAACGCCTGCGGTGTAGGAAATGCCCTGGCTGTCGGTCTCGGCGAAGGCTTCTTCGTGGTCGGCCACGTTGTAGATGAACACCTCGCGCGGCTGGCCGTTCTTGGTGCCCTTGACCAGGTCGCCGATGCAGGTCTTGCCGGTGTAGCCCGGGGCCAGTGAAGACGGGTCGGGCAGCACGGCCTTGACCACTTTCAACGGCACCACGTCCAGGCCCTCGGCGGTCTTGACCGGTTTTTCGGAGAGCAGGCCGAGGTTGTTCAGCACGGTGAACACATTGATGTAGTGCTCGCCGAAGCTCATCCAGAAACGCACGTTGGGCACGTCGAGGTTTTTCGACAGCGAGTGCACTTCATCGTGGCCGGTAAGGTAGAGATTCTGCGAACCGACCACCGGCAGGTCATCGGTGCGCTTGACTTCGAACATGGTGTTGCTGGTCCACTGGCTGTTCTGCCAGCTCCACACCTGCCCGGTAAATTCGCGGAAGTTGATTTCCGGATCGAAATTGGTGGCGAAATATTTGCCATGGGAGCCGGCATTGACGTCGAGAATGTCGATCGAATCAATGCGGTCGAAATGCTGTTGTGCTGCCAGCGCGGCATACGCGTTGACCACACCCGGGTCGAAGCCCACGCCAAGGATGGCCGTGATGTTCTTCTGCTTGCACTCTTCCAGGTGGTTCCATTCGTAGTTGCCGTACCACGGCGGGGTCTCGCAGACCTTGCCCGGCTCTTCGTGGATGGCGGTGTCGAGGTACGCAACGCCTGTGTCGATGCAGGCCCGCAGGACCGACATGTTGAGGAACGCGGAACCCACGTTGATGACGATCTGCGATTCGGTCTCGCGGATCAGGGCCTTGGTCGCTTCCACGTCCAGGGCGTTCAGCGTGTAGGCCTTGATGTCGGCGGGAACTTTAAAGGCTCCCTTGGCCTTGACGCTGTCGATGATGGCCTGGCATTTGGAGATGTTGCGCGACGCGATAGCAATACGACCGAGTTCGTCGTTGTGCTGCGCGCACTTGTGGGCCACCACCTTGGCGACACCTCCTGCACCAATGATAAGAACGTTCTTTTTCAATTGCTTTATCTCTCCTTTATCTGGCCGGCCTCAGGACAGGCTGGACAGGTAGTCTTCGTAACCAAATTCACGAACCACCTCGACAGTACCGTCGAGTTGTTTCACTACGATGGACGGCATTTTCAGGCCGTTGAACCAGTTTTTCTTGACCATGGTGTAGCCTGCGGTGTCGATGAACGACAGCCGATCGCCGATGGCCAGCGGACGATCGAATTGATATTCGCCGAAGATGTCCCCGGCCAGGCAGGATTTGCCGCACACCATATAGGTGTGTTCGCCATCGCTCGGCGCCAGCTTGGCGTTGAGGCGATAGATCAGCAGGTCCAGCAAGTGGGCTTCGATGGAGCTGTCTACCACGGCGAGGTTCTTGCCGTTGTAGAGGGTGTCGAGCACGGTCACTTCCAGGGAGGCGCTGTTGGTGATCGCCGCTTCGCCGGGTTCCAGGTAGACCTGCACGCCGTACTTTTCGGAGAACGCCTTCAAGCGGGCGCAGAACGCGTCCACCGCATAGTCTTCACCGGTGAAGTGGATGCCGCCGCCGAGGCTGACCCACTGGACCTTGTGCAGCAGCGCGCCGAAGCGTTCTTCAATCACGCCAAGCATTTTGTCGAACAGGCTGAAGTCGCCGTTCTCGCAGTTGTTGTGGAACATGAAGCCGGAAATCTGATCGATCACGCCTTCGATCTTCACCGGGTCCCATTCGCCCAGACGGCTGAACGGGCGCGCCGGGTCGGCCAGCAGGTAGTCGGAACTGCTCACCTGCGGGTTCACGCGCAGGCCGCGGGTCTTGCCTTCGCTGCGTTCGGCAAAACGCTGCAACTGGCTGATGGAGTTGAAGATGATCTTGTCGCAGTTATCCAGCATCTCTTCGATTTCATCGTCGGCCCAGGCCACGCTGTAGGCGTGCGCCTCGCCTTCGAACTTCTGGCGGCCGAGCTTGAGCTCATACAGCGAGGACGAGGTGGTGCCGTCCATGTATTGCTGCATCAGGTCGAACACCGACCAGGTGGCAAAGCACTTGAGCGCCAGCAGAGCCTTGGCGCCGGAGTGTTCGCGCACGTAGGCAATCTTCTGCATGTTGACCAGAAGCTTCTGTTTATCGATGAGGTAATACGGCGTTTTGATCATTTTTGAGAGCCTGCGGCGGTGCCTGCCAAAAAAGGACACGCATTGTGCCCGCACTTGGATCGAATCGAAAGGTTAGTGGGCGGATTTTGCTGCCCGGAGTTCGATGCTATCTGCTGAGTATGACTATTGATCGCTCTCAGCGCAGGACAAGCCTGCTCACCACAGTGGTTGTGTGTTGAGCCAGAGGGCGTTGCCGGGGCAATAGACTTTGCGTCAAAACACCAGCCGTCCCACACTCGCCAACAACCACGCCAGGCTGCCGATGCCGAGCAAAGTGAATACAAGCGCTGCGAGGTGTGCCAGCAGAACCGTCAATGGATGCATGGACAGGCTTCCCGGGTCGATGAGGAAGCCTGATTATGGAAAGCGGCGGCGGTCCGATACAGACGCCGGCGGATATTTCAGTGATAAGCAAAACCCCGGGGTCGTGTTTTTACGCGACCCGGTTCCTGCCCGCACCCTTGGCCTGGTACAGCTGCATGTCGGCGCGTTTGAGCAGCGCCGAGGAGTCGCGGTCCGACGGTTGGGCGACGCCCACGCCGATGCTTACGGTGACGTGCCCCACGGTGGGGAATGACGCCGCGGCGACGGCGGCGCGGATTTTTTCGGCGACCACTTCGGGGCTGTCCGGTTCTTCGACTTCGGGCAGCAGCACCGCGAATTCTTCACCGCCGTAACGGGCGACGAAGTCGGTGGCGCGGGTGGTGTTTTCGATCAGCGCGGCGAGTTGGCACAGCACGTCGTCACCGACGGCGTGACCGTAGGTGTCGTTGATCCGCTTGAAGTAGTCGGCATCGATCAGCAACAGCGCAAACGTACGGCCGGTGCGCTGAAACAGCAGGCTGTTCTCGGCGAGTTTTTCATCGAAGCGACGACGGTTGTAGACCCCGGTCAGGGCGTCGTGAGTGGCCAGTTTCAACAGCTCGGCATTGGCGCGGGTGAGGTCGGCGGTGCGTTGGGCCACAGTGGCTTCCAGGGAGGCGTTGGCCTCTTGCAGCTCGCGCTCCTTGGTGAGCAGCGACTGGGTCATGCTGCTGATGGACTGGCCCAACTGGGCAATTTCCCATACTGCATGTTCCTGGGGAAACACCGCCCCGGGCTTTTGTTCCTGCACCTGTTTGGCAGACCGGGCCAACCGCTCGATGGGCTTGCTCAGGGTCAGCGCCAGGTAGTACGCCACCAGGGTAAAGACGATGGCAGCCAGCACGCCCAGTACCAGCAGTTTGTACAGCAGCCCTCGCGCCGATTGCAGGGCAATGTCCAGCGGCTGGCGCACCACGATGTACCAGGCAAGGTTGGCATTGGACGGGCTCGGCACCGCCACCGAGGCGCTGACGTAGCCGTCGCCGGTGGACCAGCCGGAAGGTGTGTCGAGGCTGTCCTTGGGCATTTGCTGGCCGGCCAGCACCTCGGGGTAGAGCACCCTGCCATCGAAGTCGATGATCAGCGCTTCCAGGTTGGGCGCGGCATCTTTTTGCATCACGGCGGCTTTGACGATCTGCGTGACCCAGCTCCAGTGCGCATGGGCGCCCAGCACGCCGATGATCTCGCCCTTGGCATTGCGGATCGGCGCGGCGAAGTCGATGAAACGCAGCGGCTCGCCATTGGCCGCGCCGGGCAGCAGCTTGGCCAGCAACACTGCCTCATGGGGATCGCCGGTGTATTCGCCGCGCAATCCGGCCTGGAACCACGGGCGTTGTTGCACCGACTGGTTGACCAGCAGGCCGTTCACCGCCTGGCGCACGCGACCCTCGGCGTCGGCTACGCCCATCCAGGCGTATTCGGCGCGCGACTGGGTGCGCAATTGCATCAGGGTCATGATGTCGGGCGCGTCGAGGTTGCCCTGGCGAAACAGCGGCGCCTTGCTCAGCAGCGAGACTTCCAACTGGCGTTCACGCAGTTGCACCGCCAGTAGGGCCGCGCTGGAACGCGCGGTGTTGAGCAGGGCATTGCCGCTCGCCTGCTTGGCCTGTTCCGTGGCGATATGCCCTACATAAAACCCCACGATCAACAGCGTGAGCAACGACACACCGGCAAACCACAAGGTCAAGTGACTACGCAGACTGGCTTTGATCATGGGGCACTATCTGAGGCTGTGATGCATGACATGGTAGGCGTAATGTCACGCGCGTTGCCAGCCACGGCGACCACAAACGTACAAGAATGCCCGGGACCCGCCTCAGTAGACTCGCTGCACTTCTTCTACAGCAGGTCAGCCATGGACATCTTCCTCTACGCGTTCAGCGTCATGTACAGCCCGGGCCCAGTCAACTTCATGGGCCTCAATGCCGGGCTCACCGGCAAGTTCCGTCGTTCCACCGGGTTCTTCATCGGCGTCGGCTGCGCGATGCTGGTGTTGTTCGTGCTGTTCGGCTACACCGGCGAGGCGATCGTTTCCCAGGCGGCGTTGCCTTACATCTCCCTGGTGGGAGGGCTGTACACCCTGTACCTCGCCTACCAGGTGTTCACCGCCCGCACGGTGGTGGATGAGACTGCTTCCACCACACCCACCCAGAGCCTTACCTTCTGGAACGGCCTGGTCATCCAGTTGCTCAACCCCAAGGGCATCATGGCGGTGCTGCCGATCACCAGCGTGATGCTGCCGGCGGCGCATATCACCGGAGCGTCCATCGCCGGGGTTTCCGCCTTGTTGGCGCTCGGTGCCTTCGGCGCGCCGTGGGTCTATGCGTTGTTGGGCGCGTTGCTCGGACGGCGCATCACCGGGCAGTCGGCGTTCACCCTGTTCAACCGCTGCATGGGCTTGGCACTGGCCGGATGCGCGTATTTCATGTTTCACGCGTTCTATGTGCATCTGACGGCAACGTGAGCGAATCTTGTGATCATCTGGAATGAAATGAGTTTGTCTCGGCTGGAGCGGGTATCGACAATGTCGCTTGCATTTCCAGATGAACTTTCGAAAAGGCCGCTATGTCCCCCGTCAACCGCCCGACACTCACACTGCCCGAAGGCGCCGACAAACTCCTGCTGCATTCCTGCTGTGCGCCGTGTTCCGGCGAGGTGATGGAAGCGATCACCGCGTCCGGCATCGACTACACGATCTTCTTCTACAACCCCAATATTCACCCCGAGCGCGAGTACCTGCTGCGCAAGGACGAAAACATTCGGTTTGCCGAAGAACACAACGTGCCGTTCATCGATGCGGACTACGACACCGATAACTGGTTCGCCCGCGCCAAGGGCATGGAGCACGAGCCCGAGCGCGGCGTGCGCTGCACCATGTGCTTCGACATGCGCTTTGAGCGCACCGCGCTGTATGCCTATGAGCACGGCTTCAGCGTGATCTCCAGTTCGCTGGGGATTTCCCGCTGGAAGGACATGCAGCAAATCACCGACAGCGGCATCCGCAGCGCGCAGAAGTATCCCGGTATCACCTACTGGGACTACAACTGGCGCAAGGGCGGCGGTTCGTCGCGCATGATCGAGATCAGCAAGCGCGAGCGGTTTTACCAGCAGGAGTATTGCGGCTGCATCTATTCGTTGCGTGATACCAACCATCATCGCAAGGAGCAGGGGCGCGACATCATTCGCCTGGGGGTCAAGTATTACGGGGATGAAGAGACGTCGAACGACTAAATTGCCAGCGTCCCCCCGGGCAGACTAGAATGCGATCAATTCTTAATTACTGCTCGGCATTGGTGCCTGGCGCCCGGTGATTTGCATGTCGTCTTCGCTCAATCTGCCTATCCAGGACCTGTACTGCGAACACCACGGATGGCTCTACCGTTGGCTCGACCGCAAGCTGGGCAATGCCAGCGATGCCGCCGACCTGGCCCATGACACCTTCATGCGTCTGTTGACCCGCCAGCAGGGCGCCGGTTACGGCAGTGAACCCCGTGCGTTGCTTACCCATATCGCCAAGGGCCTGATGATCGACAGCTGGCGCCGCCAGGAAGTCGAGCGTGCCTACCTGGAAACCATCGCCCACTTGCCCGAGCAGGAGGTGCCATCGCCCGAAACCCGCTGGCTGATCCTCGAAGCGCTGTACCGCATCGAGGCCATGCTGCGGGACCTGCCGGAGAAAACCCGCACCGCCTTCCTGATGTCGCAGATCGACGGCCTGACCTATCAGCAGATCGCCGATGAATTGAAGGTGTCGCTGGTGTCGGTCAAGCGTTACATGCGCGATGCGTTCCTTGCTTGCCTGAGCGTGGCATGAACCCGTCCATCGACCCGCTGATCCTCGGCGAAGCCGCCGACTGGATGGTGCAGTTGCAGTCCGGCAGCGCCACCGAGGAAGACCGCCGCGCCATCGCCCAATGGCAGGGGCGCAGTGCCCAACATGCCCAGGCGTGGCAGCGTGCCGAAGCGATTCTCGGCGATTTCAACAGCGTGCCGGGCGCGATTGCCGGCGACACGCTCAAGCGCATCGGCCGCAAAAAGTCCCTGGGTCGGCGCCAGGCCCTCGGGCTGTTGCTGCTGGCCGGGCCCGCGACGTGGCTTGCGTATCGGCAAAAGCCCTGGCAGAACTTGACCGCCGACCAGCACACCGCCGTCGGCGAACAACGCCAACTGACCTTGCCCGACGGCACGCACCTGCTGATCAATACCCACAGTTCGTTGAATATCGCCTTCACCGACCAGCTACGGCGTGTCGAACTGCTGCAAGGCGAGGTGATGATCACCACCGCCAAGGATCCGGCCGCCGTGCACCGCCCGTTTATCGTGCAGACCCGCCACGGCATCGCCCGTGCGCTGGGCACGCATTTCAGCGTGCGGGTGGGCGAGCAGCGCAGCCGTGTCGCAGTGCTTGAAGGCGCGGTGCAAATGCTGCCGGAGCAGGGAGGCCACGGGGTGATCCTCAAGGCCGGCGAGCAGGGTGCATTCGATTGGAACGACGTGGCGCCGGTAGAACCGCTGGATATGAGCGCGGTCACTTGGGAAAACGGCATGCTGCTGGCCCAGCACATGCCCCTGGCGACGCTGCTCGACGAGCTGGGCCGCTACCGCTCCGGCGTGTTGCGTTGCCATGCCAGCGTGGCGGGGCTGAGCGTTTCCGGAGCGTTCCCGTTGCGCGACACCGACGCCAGCCTGCGCCTGTTGCAGCAAACCCTGCCGGTGAAAGTCAGCAGTCTGACCGGCTACTGGGTGACCGTCGAGCCGCGCTGAAATTTTTTCACCTTTACCTGATACCTTTTCCGTGGTCGTGCGGTGTAGGGGGAGAACCCTCAACTTTGCAGCGCGTCGACAGGTATGCCCATGATCTCCACCCCGCACCCCAACCGCCCCTTCAAGGCCCTGAGCCTGGCTGTCGCCCTGGCCGCCCTCGCACCGTTGCACAGCGCGGTGGCGGCAGACGCGGCGTCTACCAGCGCCGCGCGCAGCTACAACATCGAGGCGGGTGCATTGGGCAATGTACTGGCGCAGTTCGCTGCGCTGTCGGGGGTGCCATTGTCGTTCGACTCGCGCCTGCTCAATGACCAGCAAAGCCCCGGGTTGCACGGCAGCTTCACCGCAGAAGCCGGGTTCGCCCAGTTGCTGCAAGGCAGCGGCTATACCGTGCAAAGTACCGGCGGCACGGGCTACACCGTGGTGCCCCAGGCCAGTGGCGACGCCGTGCAGTTGGGCGCGACGATGATCAGCGGCGAGGCGAGCGGGGCGCAGGCCGACACCTATGGCGGTGGTCAGGTGGCGCGCTCGGCGCGTCTCGGCGTGCTGGGGAATCGCTCGATCAATGACGTGCCGTTCAGCGTGGTCAGCTACACGTCCAAGACCATCGCCGACCAGCAGGCGCGCACCGTGGGTGACGTACTGCTCAACGATGCGTCGGTGCGTCAGTCCTCAGGGTTCGGCAACTTTTCCCAGGTGTTCACCATTCGCGGCCTGCCGCTGAGCACCGACGATATCGCCTTCAACGGCCTGTACGGCGTGTTGCCCCGGCAGATCATCACCACCGAGGCGCTGGAGCGTGTCGAGCTGTTCAAGGGGCCCAGCGCCTTCGTCAACGGCGTCTCGCCGGCAGGCACCGGCATTGGCGGCAGCGTCAATCTGGTGCCCAAGCGTGCCGAAGATATCGCCACCCGCAGCGTGACCCTCGACACCACCAGCGACGGCCAGACCGGCGGCCATATCGATCTGGGCCAGCGTTTTGGCGAAGACAACCGCTTCGGTGCCCGGGTCAACCTGGCCCGACATGGCGGCGACACGGCCGTCGACGATGAATTCAAAAGCTCGCAGCTGATCGCCGTCGCTCTGGACTACCGCGGTGACAACCTGCGTCTTTCCACCGATTTCGGCTACCAGAAAGAGCGCATCAACAACGGTCGCTCCGTGGTTTACCCCAACGGTACCCAAGTGCCGAAGGCGCCGTCGGCCAAGCATAACTACGCGCAGGACTGGAGCTGGTCGGAGCTGGAAGACACCTACGGGATGTTCAACGCCGAATACGACCTCAATGAAAACTGGACGGCCTACCTGGGCGGCGGCGCCAAACACACGCGGGAAAACGGCCAGTATTCGTCGCTGTACGTGGGCAACGATGGCGCAGGGCGTGTCGGGTTTCTCTACTCGCCCCATGATGAAGACAACAAGAGCGCCATGGCCGGGTTGAATGGGCACTTCGATACGGGGCCGGTCACGCACCAGGTCAATTTCGGTTTGTCCGGGATCTGGGGCGAACAGCGTTCGGCGTTCGAGGCGATCCTGCAAGCCAACCGCCGCCCGGGCAACCTGTACAACCCGACGCAGATCCCGCGTCCGACCGTGACTTACTTCGGCAGCGATATTCACGACCCGCGCATCGTCGGCAAAAACCGCATCAAGAGCGCAGCGGTTTCCGACACGCTCGGGTTCATTGATGATCGCGTCTTGCTGACCGTGGGCGTACGGCGTCAGACCATCGAGGTGGATGGCTGGAACACCACCACGGGAGCGCGCAACGCCAACTATGCCGAGTCGATCACCACACCGGTGTACGGCCTGGTGATCAAGCCGTGGGAGCATGTTTCGTTCTACGCCAACCGTATCGAGGGGTTGGCCCAGGGGCCGACGGCGCCGCTGAACAACGTCACTAACCCCGGCGAAGTGTTTGCGCCCAACCGCAGCAAGCAGACCGAGGCCGGGGTGAAGCTGGATTGGGAGAGCTACGGTGCGACCCTGGGTGTGTACCGTATCGAGCAGCCGAGCAGTGCGACCAACCGCAACCCGAATGGCACCAATACCTTCAGTGTCGATGGCGAGCAAATCAACAAAGGCGTGGAACTCAACGTCTTCGGTGAACCCATCGATGGCCTGCGCTTGCTGGCTGGGGCCACCTGGATGCACACCGAGTTGAAGAAAACCTCCAATGGCCTTACCGACGGCAATAGCGCGGCGGGCGTGCCGCGCTTCCAGTTCAACGTCGGCGCCGATTGGGACGTGCCGGGCCTCCAGGGCGCTGCACTCAGCGGCCGCCTGCTGCGCACTGGCGGCGAATACGTGAATGCCACCAACACCCTGAACATCCCGGCCTGGACCCGCGTCGACCTCGGTGCCCGTTATGGCTTCAAGGCCGATGACAAGTACATCACCCTGCGCGCCAACGTCGAGAACGTGGCAAACAAGGCGTACTGGGCCTCGGCCTCGACCGCCAACAACTACCTGACCCAGGGCGAACCGCGCACGGTCAAGGTCTCGGCGACGGTGGATTTCTAAGGCTCGGCGGGTGTGTCGTAGGCGCCGGGGTTAGGCGACTTCGATCCGATCAAAACCCTTCAGGCGATACAGCAGCACCGACGCGGCCCAACTGGCGACGAAGATTCCGATGATGAGGTAGCCCAGCAAGCCGAAACTGTCGTTGAGGCTGCCGATAAAACGCCAGAAATCGCCCTTGAGTTCCAACTGGTCGCCGATCAGGCCCAGGGCTTCGATGCTGCCGATAATCACCGCCACCACCACGGACACCAGGGTGATGCTCAGGTTGTAGTAGAGCTTGCGGATCGGCTTCATGTACGCCCACCCGTATGCCCCGAGCATCAGGTGTCCGTCCAGCGTGTCCACCAATGACATGCCGGCGCTGAACAGCAGCGGGAACACCATGATCGACCATGGGGACAGGCCCTGGGCGGCTTGTGTGGCGGAAATGCCCAGCAGGGCGATTTCGGTGGCGGTATCGAAGCCCAGGCCGAACAGGAAACCCAGCGGGTACAGGTGCCAGCTGCGGCTGACCAGGCGAAACAGCGGGCGAAACAGCCGCGCCAGCACGCCACGCTCGGCCAGCAGCAGGTCGAAATCATCGTCCCCATAAGCGCCGCCCTGGCGCACATGACGCCACGCCTTGTAGATCGAGCGCAAAATCACCAGATTCATCAGCGCGATCACCCATAGAAACAGCGCCGACACCGAGGTGCCGATCACCCCACCCACGGCCTTGAATCCTTCGAAATGGTCTTTGAGGGTCGCAGCGGCAAACGCCACACCAATGGAAGCCAGCACCACCACCGAGGAGTGCCCCAGGGAAAAGAAGAAACCCACGGCCACCGGGCGCTTGCGTTCTTGCATCAGCTTGCGCGTGGCGTTGTCGATGGCCGCGATGTGATCGGCATCCACCGCGTGGCGCAAGCCGAAGCTGTAGGCGAGCAGGGCGGTGCCCAGCAGCACCGGATGCGTGTGGAACGCCACCAGCGCCCAGAGCCAGGCGCCGATGTTGAGGGCGATCAGTACGCCATAGAGGCCAAACAATCGGGAGCGGACTCCATGGCTGGAGTCACTGAAAATCTGGGCAAGGCGGTGGATCATCCGATAAATCCTGTGTGCAGTGACGCCACCGCTCCATGGCAGGAGCGGCATGCGGTGCTGAAACAGTCAGGCACGGTGGGCGACGTTAATCGATTCTGCGCGGATCCAAGATGAAATCTGCGGGCAGGCCGGTCATGCGCTGGCTTCGGCCTCCGCCACCGGTTCTTTGGCAGGCGCCGAGCGGAAGCGGCGCAGCCCTTTGAGGTCGACTGCCCAGCGCAGGGCTTCGGTGGCTGAAGGGCGCAAGCCCTGGCGAATGGCATGTTCGTCGCGGGTCAGTTGATCGAGGTAACCGCGGGCACCGTGGCGCTCGCTCCAGTATTGGGTATGGCTGAGCCAGGAACGGGCCAGCCAGCCGTTCCATTTGCCCACGGTGACCGGCAGGTCCAGGACGCCCAGGCCCATCACCGGCTGGACCGGACCGCTGACGATATCGCCGAACAGCCCGTAGGGCGCGGGGAAGTACAGGTTGGTCCAGCGTGTGACCGCAAAGGCCGCCGCATGGTGCAGGTACTGCGGGGTGTAGGGCCGTTCGCCCAACATCACCGGCTGGCGGGCGTTGTAGCCGTAGCCTTTGTCGTCTTCAGTGGGCGGGCAGGCTGGGGCTTCGCGACGTTCGATGCGCTGCTTGAAGTCACTGACACTGCGACCCAACAACAGGCTGGCATGGGCCATCGGGCTGCCCACCGTGACCAGGTCGGTGATACGCCACGGGTTGCCCAGGCCGCGTTGTTCGTTGAAGGCTTCGGCCTGCTGCTCGCGAAACGCCAGGGTGCGGCCCAGGCTGCCATCCAGCGCCAACCCGGCCTCGGGCAGCGCCTGCTTGACCACCGGTTGCAGCGGTTCGTGGTTGGCGTGACGGGCAGCCAGTTCGCGGTTACTGGGAATTACCTTGGTCAGTTGGTCATGATGCTCGTGCCACAGGTAACCGACGATGTCGTAGGCAATCACGCTGCCGAGGCTGTGGCCGACCACGATGATGCGGTCGTAGTCGCCCTTGCTGTGCAGGGCGCGCAGCAACGCGACGCCATCGGCGCGGATTTGCTCGCGCACCATGACGTTCTGCGGGTTGGGGCTGAGATAGCGTGCGGCGTCGCCCAGATAGGACAGCGCGGAATAGCGCAGCCCCAGGCCGATGGCGCCGAGCACCAATGGAATCAGGGCGAACGGGTTGTCGTTGTGTTCGAACCGGCCCCACGCTGTGGCCAGGGTGCCACTGACCACCAGGAGCAGGAGTGCGACCACGGTCCAGCGGGTGGTGCGCCAGATCGGCACGATGGCCTCGGGAATGTCCCGGCGCGGGCGCTTGAAAATGTCCCACAGCCAGCCCAGCAAGTGGCCGACCTTGGTGCCCTGCATCTTGTGGGCCCAATAGTATTCATAGAAGTCGGTGGTGTTGCGTCCCGCCGATTTCAGCACGCGCAGGTCGAAATTGCGCGACAGCCGGTCCGGCTTGCTCCAGTAGAAGGGTTTTTCGCCAGGCGAGTCGGTCGGGATCATCGCCTCGACGAAGCTGTGCAGGGTATCCATCGGGCGCTGTTCGCCGATGCCATGTATGACGACAACCGCTTGTTTCATGAGGGGTTCATTCCTTGAAAATCACGAAGGGCAGGGCGACGGTGCGGGTGCGGCGCGGTGCCATAATATTGCCATTAGTGTTGCCATTCCCGCCAGGAATAGCCCCATAAAAACCGTGCATTGTCTTTCTGCTCGCACTTCTCGTAGCGTAGCCCTTCACCCAAGGAGACCTGCCATGCAACTGCGTCCGTTACGCCTCTACGTCGATTCCCGGTTTACCAGCCCCTACGCGATGTCGGTGTTCGTGACCTTGCGCGAAAAAGGCCTGGCCTTCGAAACACTCACCCTGGACCTGGACGCCGCGCAGCATCACTCGGCGGATTTCGCCCGCCTGTCGTTGACCCAGCGCGTACCGACGCTGGTCGAGGGCGACTTTGCGCTGTCGGAGTCTTCGGCCATCTGCGAGTACCTGGAACAGCGTTATCCGGCGCCAGCGGTGTATCCCGCCGATCCGCAGCAGCGTGCGAGGGCGCGGCAGGTGCAGGCGTGGCTGCGCAGTGATTTGCTGCCGATTCGCCAGGAGCGCTCGACACTGGTGGTGTTTTATGGGGAGAAAATGCCCGCGCTGTCTGCGGAGGGTGACGCGGCCGCGCAGAAGCTGATCCGTGCGGCGCAGGCGCTGCTGGCGGAGAGCCCTGAGTATTTGTTCGGGGCATGGTCGATTGCCGATGTGGAACTGGCGGTGATGCTCAATCGCCTGGTCCTCAATGGCGATAACGTGCCTGCCGACCTGGTCGAGTATGCCCGGCGCCAGTGGAGCCGACCGTCGGTGCAAGCCTGGGTCAACCTGCAACGTCCGGCACTGTAGGCCTATTCGGCTTCCACCGTCCGTAGCCACGCCTGTTCCACCCGCCGGTCCAGGTCTTCCCAGTCGGCCATGCCCAGCACGCGGGTGGTGTTCAGCCCGCGCAGATAACCCCGCAGTTGCTGGGCGCTGGCGTGGCGTTGATGGCTGTCGGTCGTGTCGTCCTGCAGCACGTTCTCGTAGTCGACCAGGTAATCGGCGACTCGCTCGCGAAACTCCGGCAAGACGGCTTCGCGGATGCGGTCGAAGGTTTTCTGGTGGGGCTTCATGGCGAGTCCTTATGGTTTTTGACGTTCAGGCCGCGCGGCACTATCGGTTCAGATAATAGTCACCATCACGCATCGCAAGTTCTGTTTTTGTGGGAATAGCGGAAAATTGCCCCATCGAGACGCTGCTCAAGGAGACCGCGCGATGAGGACAATTATCCAACTGACGTTGATGGCCCTGATGCTGGGCAGTGTCGTCATGACCAACCCGGCGATTGCCGACGAACTGCGTACCAGCCATTTGCTGCCACTCGTGGGTAGCGTAGACTCCCTGCAGCGTGGGCAATCGGTGGGTGTGTTGTACAGCGACAACACCCGCGACAACCTCAATTACCTTGAACGCTACCACGCCATGGCCTTGAATGGCGCCAAGGATGCCCTCGACGGGCGCATCCGCGAGGCGTTCGTCAACAGCTCCGACCCGGAGTTGGCCATCGATTGGTTGATGAACTCGCTGCAAGGGGCATTTGTGTCGGTGACGTTCTACGACACCCTGGATGACCTGGTGCAAGCGCATCCCGATGTGGTGGTGATGCTCGACACCCATAATCAGCTGTTGACCCGGCGTAACGATCAGGTCGAGGCACGTTTTACTGCGCGATTCTACGACGCGGACCTGCAATACATCGCCAAGGCCGAAGGCGCGGTGAACCGTCAGGTGCCGTCGGTGTGGGTGCGGGACAAGGCTGCCCCCGAGATTGCCGCGCAGATCGAGCAGCAGCGCGATGTACAGCTCGATGCCTTGAAGCAGTTCGATGCATCGCTCAAAGCCTTGGTCCGTGCGGGCTGATTGAATTCTTTCTTTTTGATATGCAGGATTTTCTATGCGTTCTTTGTGTGTACCGGCCCTGGCCATTGCTTCGTTCGTGCTGACCGGTTGCGTTTCCGCGCCCAACGCCCCGACCCTCACTCTGCAGACCGGCAAGGGCCCCGAAGCCTATGTGCAGTGCGTGGTGCCCAAGCTGGAAAAACACGGCATCACCTCGACCGTGACGCAGAATTCGCGCCACGCCAAGGTGGTGTTGACCAGCAAGATTGCCGCCGATGATGTACTGGAAGCCTACAAGTCCCAGGACGGCGGCAAAGTGTTCCTGTATGAGCGCAAGCCGCTGGCGTCGGCGATTACGCCGTCGCGGTTGGAGCTGGCGGCGCAGGAGTGCAAGTGATTCCAGGCAATGAGCGTTCCCACGCTCCGCGTGGGAACGCCGCCCTGGACGCTCCGCGTCCGCTTTTGAGGTCGTGACGCAAAGCGTCACAGGATGCGTTTCCACGCAGAGCCTGGGAACGATCGGCCATCATTTGATCGGTACTCGGCTTAAGGCCTGGCTTCGTTGCTGAAGGCGTCGACCGTTTTGAGCAAGCCCTGCGCCGCCAACGCCACCAACTCCCCACCTTTTTCCACGGTGGCCAGCGCAGGGTCGGAGCCCATGCGCCCATCGGGGAAGCGGGCACGGAAGTCCAGGGCCTCGCGGATCGGCCCGGTATTGGCGATCTGCGGCGAGTAATCGGCGGTCTTGATCGTGGCCGGGTAGGCCCACTGGGTCACCGCGATTTCCGACGGTGTGGCATGGCTGCCATGGCCGACCGGGAATTGACGTTGGGCCAGCTCGTTGACGCCTTCCAGGTCCCACCAGTTCACCAGCTTCAGCGCAAACCCGGCCGGGCGGCGGGCGAAGCTGGCTTCGGCGTACAGCTCGGAGAATGCCGCCTCGATCGTGGCAATGTTGCCGCCATGCCCGTTGAGAAACAGGATCTTGTCGAAACCGTGCCCGGCCAGCGAGCGCACCCAGTCGCCGATGGCGGCAATGAAGGTGGAGGGACGCAGGGAAATGGTGCCGGGGAAGCCCAGGTGATGCTGGGCCATGCCGATGTTGAAAGTGGGGCCGACCAGGATGTCAGCGTTTTTCTGCGCCTCATGGGCGATGATTTCCGGGCACATCCAGTCCGTACCCAACAGGCCGGTAGGCCCGTGTTGTTCATTGGAGCCGATGGGGATCACCACCGTACGGCTGCGCTCCAGAAACTGCCCGATTTCGATCCAGGTGGACGTGTGTAGAAGCATGTGGCGCTCTCTTATCGCTGTGGGACAGGCTATCCGCCACGGATTGTACGACTACTCGCCACCTGTTGGGGTTTGCAATTGAGGTAGGTCGAGGACTTGAGCCAGCGCTGGTCCGGATACCACGAAAACATGAATTGACCATCCTTGAGTTTGTCGACCACCTGACGCGCCACTTGCGGGCGCACCGCCGGGCAACCCTGGCTGCGCCCGATGCGGCCTTCGCGCTTGCTCCACAGCGGGCTGACATAGTCGGCGGCGTGGATCACCAGGGCACGGTCGCGGGCCTGATCGTTGAAGCCCGGTTCCAGGCCGTCCATGCGCAATGAATAGCCGTGGGTGCCCAGGTAACTTTCCTGGGTGCGGAACAACCCCAGGCTGGACTGATGGCTGCCTTCGCGGTTGGAGAACTGCGTGGCGAAGTTTTCCCCGGATTTGGCACCATGGGCCACCAGATCACGCAGCACCAGGGTCTTTTTGCGCAAATCGAAGATCCACAGCCGACGGGCGGTCGAGGGCTGGGAATAGTCAATCACAGCCAGGCGCTCTGAGCGTTCTTCTCCATTATTGACCGCGCACTGCACCGCGCTCAGGGCGCTTTTGAGCACAGTGGGATTGAGTTCTGGAGCCGAGCGCGCCAGGCTGCTATACAAGGAAGGAGGGGTGCCGTTGGCGGCGAGCGCAGAATGGCTCAACACAGCCAGGCTCAAAGTGATCAGGCTCGCGGAGGTCACCCGCAGCCGGCACAGGAAAGTCAGCATCTACAGTACATCCCCCACACTGTGGATTGGAGCAAAGCCAATTGTTCAAAAAACACGCATGTTACTTGAGCATTTGCCTGCTCGTTGCACCATTGGTCGCGACAGCCGAAGCCCCGGCGGGCGAGCCCCTGCCCGTGGCGCCACCGATTCTGGTGAACTCCGCGCCCGTGCAACAGGCCCTGGCCCAACTGCCCAGCGTCTGCCCAAGCCTCGCGCCGCAGATCGACGCCGCCGCCCAAGCGCGCCTGCAAGCCTTCTATCAGCAGCAGGGCGATGTGCCCCTGTGGTCTGCCGATGAACGCCGCCAAGCCTTGCAAGCGCAGTTGCTGATGCTCGCCGATGACGGCCTGGATCCCACCCACTATAGCTTGCCTGCGCCAGATGCCACGGCCAACGTGCTGTGCAGCGATATCGGCAACAGCCGGCAGTACCTGCAAGCCCTGCAGGACCTGCACTACGGGCGCCTGCAACAATCGCGTTTCGAACCACTGTGGCATTCCCAGCCGCCCACCCGGGATCCGAACACCGAAGTTCTGGCGTTCGCTGCCCTCGGTCTGCAAGACATGGCTCAGGCATTTGATCAGGCACGCCCCAGCGCCGACTTGTACCGCAGCTTGCGCAATGCCTATTCCAGCGTACGCCAGCAGCCGTTGCCGCACTGGGACCCGGTCGGCAGCGGACCATTGCTGCGTCCCGGTATGGAAGACCCGCGCGTGCCGGAACTGGCGCGGCGGCTGGTCAGTGGCGGCTACCTGGCGCAGGCGCCCAGCGGCAAGCAGTACCGCGACGAGCTGGTCAAGGCGGTCAAGGCGTTCCAGCTCAGCCACTCCCTGCAAGCTGATGGCGTGATCGGCGCTGGCACCGTGGCCGAGCTGAATATCAGCCCGGCGGTGCGCCGCGAACAGTTGCGCATCAACCTTGAACGTTTCCGCTGGCTGGCCCAGGACCTGGAACCTGAAGGCGTGCTGGTCAACGTCGCCGCTGCGCAACTGAGTGTCTACCAGAGCGGCATCCCGGTGTGGCAAACCCGTCTGCAAGTCGGGCGTGCCGAGCGCCAGACACCGTTGCTCAAGTCGCGCATCACCCGACTCACCCTCAACCCCACCTGGACCATCCCGCCGACCATCATGCGCGAGGACAAACTCCCGGCCATTCGCCTCAACCCCGAATACCTGCGCCAGCAGAACCTGCAAGTGCTGGACGCCGAGGGTCACCCGCTGACCGCCGAGCAGATCGACTGGGCGCGCCCGGGCAATATCCTGCTGCGTCAGGAGGCCGGCCCGCGCAACCCGTTGGGCAAAATCGTGATGCGCTTCCCCAATCCGTATTCGGTGTACCTGCACGACACCCCCAGCCAGCCGCTGTTCACCAAGGGCCCACGGGCGTTCAGCTCGGGTTGTGTGCGGGTCGAACAACCGTTGCTGCTGCGTGACCTGCTGGTTAGCCCGGCCGAACGCGCGCGCACCGACGAATTGCTGGCCACCGGCATCACCCACGAATTCCGTCTGGCCACGCCGGTGCCGGTGTTGCTGGGTTACTGGACCGTGGAAGTCGACCGCCAGGGCAGCCTGGTGTACGCGCCGGACATCTACGGGCGGGACCTGGTGTTGATGAAGGCGATGGGGAGTGTGTTGTAAGGGCGCAGAGGTGTTGTGGTGAGCAGGTTAGTCCTGCTCACCACAACGTCTTCGTTACTTATTCAACGCCTTGACGAAATCGATTTCCCCGATGAGTTCTTCAATGCTGATGTTTCCACCTCGGTGGAGCATGGCATGACAGTTGGGGCAAACCGGACGCAAGTCCTTGACCGGGTCCAACTGGTATTCACCCCGGATTTCGCTCAACGGTGTCAGGTGGTGCACGTGAATGAAATCGCGCCCACGCGGACCATAAAAGTCATGGAAGTCGAAGCGGCAAACCGTGCATTTCACGCCATGGACCTGTATGCATCTGTCCCGTGCCTCGGTGCTGCGCTCGTAGGCATTGACGGTAATCTGCTTGCGGGCACCTTCGGTTACGGTCTGCGGCACCTCTTCGGCAAGAGGGAAGTCATCGGGTAGCGTGATACCGCGTCGTTTGAGTTCCAGGGTCCAGTCCAGCTCGCAGGCACGGGTGATCTGCTCGCGTTGCCATACAAAATCCAGGTCTTCACGATCGTGAAACGTAAAGTACGTTTCAGACGGCATTCCCCTGCGTTCGGAATTGTGTGAGCTGAGTTTGTTGATGATGACGCCGGTTATCGCCGGCAGACCATTTTCGACAAGCCATCCTGCGAGCGCTCCCATGCCATAGGCGTTGAGGCTGTCACCTATCGTCTTGCCATCAGGAGGAATACCCAGATCCGCGTAGACCTTGGAGTAGGGCAGGTGCGTTCGTGGATTGTTCGCGACGATGTTCCCGGTCCTGAAGTGTGAGATCAGATAGCGCAGTAGCGTGATTTCGTTCTCTGTCACGGGCGGCTCGTCCATGGGGTTTGATTGGGGCGGTCTGTTGACCGTTTGACGCTGGGGGCAAAGAATATCTTGAGTGATGGCATATGGCTATTTTCGACGCTATGGGTGGTGCGCAGGGTCGTGGTAGTGAATGGGCTTTTTGTGGTGAGCAGGCTTGTCCTGCGCTGGGCTGCGAAGCAGCCCCAACATGAGCCGGAAAAACCGCGTCGCCCGGTTTCAGGGCCGCTGCGCGCCCCGGCGCAGGGCAAGCCTGCTCACTACAAAACACCGGTTCATCCCGATAAGATTGTTTTTCTCCAGCCTCCCAAGGACGTTCCATGAGCTTGCCCTTTGTGAAGATGCATGCCCACGGCGATGATTTCATCATCCTCGACCGCCGTGGCCTGGACGACCCGATCACCGAGCAGGTGGCGCGTCGCTTGGGTAACTGTCACACCGGGATCGGTTTCAACCAACTGGCCGTGGTGCTCGATTGCGAAGACGCCGCCGCACGAATCAAGTTCTGGAACCCCAATGGCACGCCGCTCGCCACTTGCGGCAGTGCCACCCGAGGAGTGGCTGATCGGTTGATGCTGGAAGCCGGCACGGATTCCATCGTGTTGCGTACCGACCGTGGTCTGTTGACCTGTGTGCGGGCGTCGGGGCGGCAGGTGTCGGTGGACATGGGCGCGCCGTCCCTGGAATGGGCGGTAGTCCCCCTGGCCGAGGCGCTGGACACTCGGGTGTTGCCGATCGAAGGAGCGCCGGCGGCGTGCAGCATGGGCAACCCCCATTGCACGTTTTTCGTCGATGACATCGCTGCGGTCGATGTCGCTGCGGTGGGGCCGGCGCTGGAGCACCACCCGTTGTTCCCGGCCAGGACCAACGTGCATTTCGTGCAGGTGCTCGACCGTGGCCGCATCCGTCTGCGTATCTGGGAGCGTGGCGGCGGCGTGCCGCTGGGGTCGGGTTCGTGCTGCTGCGGCGCGGTGGTCAACGGCATTCGGCGCGGGTTGCTGGATGACCGGGTCGAGGTGCAGTGCGACGGCGGCAGCGTGACGGTGCAATGGGACGGTAAAGGCGGGGTGATCCTGACGGGCAGCGTGGAGGTGGTGATGCAGGGCCACGTCTACGGGGTTTAGAACGTCACCGTAAAGGTGGTGCCGTCGGTGGCACACGAGCTCACAGCCACATCCCCGCCATGCACCCTGGCCAATTCGCGCACGATATACAGGCCCAGGCCGACGCTGCGCACTTCGCTGCCCTGGTCGGTGCCACGGGTCATGGGTTCGAACAATCCCATGAGCAATGTTTCGGGAATCGCCGCACCGTGGTTGTGTACCGAGACGGCACACCCACCATCCCCAAGGCGTGACGTAATAGTGATCGGCTGCTGCGGGTCGCCGTAGGCCACGCTGTTGGCCACCAGATTGCCGATGATCTGCTGCACCCGGTCGGCGTCCAGATGGGCGTCGCCGGCGCCGATGGCGTGATGCTCCAGCATGGCCTTCGGGAACGCCACACGCAGCTCATCCACCGCCTGGTGGGTGACCCCGTGCAGGTCCAGCGGCGCAGCCTTGATGGTGATGCCCTGGCCGACGCGGGCCTGGGTGAAATCCAGCAGGTCGGCGATCATCCGCTGGGCGCGCTCGGACGACTGGCCGATATGCCCCAGCAACTGGCGCTCCTTGGCGGTGCGTTCGCCACGGCCGAGAAAGTCGGAGGCCATGCGGATGGCCGTGAGTGGGTTTTTCAAGTCATGGCTGACGATGGCCACCATCTGTTCGGCAAACAACGCACGGCGCTGGGCGATGGCGTACGCCTCGCTCAATTCGGCCTGAGCCTGTTTGAGTGCCTCCTCGGTGGCGGTTTTTTCCTGCAACAGCGCTTCGGCCAGGTGGCGGGCGTTGAGCAACTCGCGCTCGTACTTGTCACGGTCGGTGGTGCCGAACAGCGCCAGGTCGTACAGCGTGCCGTCAGCGGTTTCGCGTTGGGTGCCATTGAGTAGCACGGTCACTTTGTGGCCGTCGCGGTGCAGCATGTCCAGCTTCACTTCAGTGACGCTGCCGCCCATGCGCAGCATCGGTGCCAAGTGGGTCTGGTGGAAAATCCTGCCACCCACGGTCAGCAGATCCTGAAAGCGCCGGCTGCACAACTCGTCGTGGCTGAACCCCAGCCAGTCGCTGAACCGCGCATTGGCTTGCAGGATCGTACCGTCCTGGGCGGTAACGGCGAGGGCGCACGCGGCGCTGTCGAACAGGTCAGCCGGCATGGACGCTCGCCCACGGTGCCAGGAAGTCATCCATGGCCGCTGCGCAGGCCTGCGGCGCACTCATGTGCGGGCAATGGCCGACATTTTCCACCCGGCAATAGGTGCTGTTGGGCATTACGCGGTGCAGGTATTCGCCCACGGCAAGCGGGGCGATCAAGTCGTCGCTCGATTGCAGGATCAATACCGGCGTGGCCAGGCCGTTCACGTCCTGACGGTTGTCCGACATGAAAGTCACTCGCGCGAATTGCCGGGCGATCTCGGGTTCGGTGCGGCAAAAACTGTCGGTGAGTTCGGCGCTCAGCGCAGGTTGTCCCGGCGCGCCCATGATCACCGGGGCCATGGCGCCGGACCAGCCGAGGTAATTGCTGTCGAGGGTGTCGAGCAGGTCATCGATGTCGCTGCGCTTGAAGCCGCCGACATAGCCTTCGTCATCGATGTAGCGCGGTGACGGGCCGACCATCACATGAGCGGCGATGCGGCCGGGCGCCAGGCGGTCGGCGAGGGTGGCGATCATGGCGCTGACCGAGTGGCTGACCAAAATCACCGGGCCGACGGCGAAGGCGTCGATAATTTCGTTCAAATCGCGGGCGTAGCCGTCCAGCGCGCTGTACTTGGTTTTGTCGAATGCCGAAAGGTCCGACAGGCCGGCACCGACCAGGTCATACATCACCACGCGAAAGCGCGCCAGAAAATGGGGCGCCAGGTAGTTCCACATGGCCTGGTTGCAGCCAAAACCGTGGGAAAACACCAGGGTTGCAGCCCCTTCGCCCATCACGCTGACATTGTTGCGGTGTTTCAGGTCCATGGGCTTCTCGATGATGGCGCGGTGCTCTACGTGCCAGGAGTGTAGATAGTCCACGGCATGGGGTCACGCGTTATAGCGACGATAGGGTAGAGTTGGCGCATTCATGAAACTTCAGGTAACAAAGCATGGTGGCGATTTTGCGGCAGTCCATCCTGGGCCTTGTGGCACTGGTGTGTATCAGCCTGTTCAGCACAGTCCAGGCGGACACGTCGCCCATCGGCGTCGCCCTCGACCAACGGGTGATCGACCTCACCAACACCCTGGACGCTGGCACCGTCACGCACCTCAAGGACCAACTCGCCGCCCTGGAGCAGCGCAAGGGCGCGCAAGTCGCGGTGTTGCTGGTGCCAACCACGGGCGATGCGAGCATCGAAGACTTCGCCAACCAACTGTTCCGTGCCTGGAAGCTGGGGCGCAAGGACGTCAACGACGGCATCCTGCTGGTGGTGGCCAAGGGCGACCGCAAGGTGCGTATCGAAGTGGGCTACGGCCTGGAAGGCACGGTGACCGATCTGCTGGCCCACCGCATCATCGAAGAACACATCACCCCGGCGTTTCGCCAGGGTGATTTCGCCGGTGGCATTGCCCAGGGGGTAAACGATCTGATTGTACTGGTGGAGGGCGGCGACTTGCCCGCGGTCGCGGGTGACGGCGTGCCTCGCCAGGCCATCGCGGTGTTGCTGGCGTTTATCGCGGGCGGCATCGGCGGCGTGCTGATGGCGGCCCGCAAGCTGGCGTGGCGCCGGGCATTGATCGCCGCTGCCGTGGTCACTTTGTTACTGACGCTCCTGGGCGGTGGGCACGACTGGCCGGTCTACCTGTTGCTGCTGCCGCTGAGCCTATTGATCGGCGGCGCTACGTTTGGCGCGCTGTGGATGGCGCGAACGGCTTTTTACTGTGTGCTGGGGTTGTTGGGGTATGTCGCCACGCTGGTGATCGCCGATCAATACGTCGACGTCAACTTCATCCATTGGCTGGCCTGGCCACTGGGTGCGCTGGTGGTGCTGGGCTTGTACCTGTTGTTGCTGTTCATCATGAAGGACGCCTGGGACAAGAGCCGGGTGGGTTTTGCCGTGCGCCTGGCGGTGGTGGGCGCTGTGTATGGGGCGGTGGGGTCGGTTGCCGACGCGGGCCGGGATGGCTGGCTGCTGGCGTTTCCGATTGCCTCGTTCGTGGCCCTGTTCATCTTTGGCAAGACGTCCGGTGGGTCGGGATCGGGTTCCACCGGGTCGAGTTCCGGCAGTTCCGGCAGTTCCGGCAGTTCCAGCTCGGGTTCCAGCAGTTCGTCCGGGGGCGGTGGCTCCAGTGGCGGCGGCGGGGCGTCGGGCAGCTGGTAAAGCCGCTAGCGCGGCTTGTAGCCCACCCAACCCTTGAAGCTGAAGCCGGCGTAGAACAATTCCACCCCCTCAAAGCCGGCTTCGCGCAGCAAGGCCTCATCCGCCTCGGGTGACAACACCGGCAGCTGTGCGCTGATCGCCGTGATCGCGCGCTCGGCATCCGCCGCCGGTACGCCGGAATCCACCGCAAACGCTGCATAGCGCTTCAGCCAACGGGATTTTTCCTCCGCTGCCTGAGGGAAGCTGTGGTGTGCCACCACCAGCGGTGCGCCCGGCAACAAGCGTTGCCATAGCGCCTTCAAGGTTTGCAGGCGTTCTTCAGCCGCAATGAAGTGCAGGGTCAGCAAGCAGGTCGCGCCATCGAATGGCCCTGCGGGCGCCGTATCGATATAACCCTCATGCAGCTGCACGCGCTCCAGCAATGGGCCCAGGGTCGCCTGTGCCAGCTTCAGCATCTCGGCCGATGGGTCTACCCCGGTGAAACGCCAGCCCGGCTCGGCGTCGGCAAAACGCTTCAGCTCCAGACCACCCCCGGCCCCCAGCACCAACACGCTGCCCGTGGCCGGCACGCATTCGCGCAGCAGCAGGGTAGTCATGCGTTGCAAACCCTCGAAGCCGGGTACGAGGCGCACTGGCCCTTCGGCATAACGGGCGACGGCGTCAGGGTCGGAAAAAAAGCTCATGGCAGGCTCCAGGGCAATGGGCGAGGCGACAACCCTACTGTGGCAAAACCCGTGTGGCAATCGCCTCAAGTATTCAGTGGTGATGTCGATATGATCTCATCGCACACAAGGACCGTCATCCGATGAAAATGCTGAAACTCGCCGCCGTCATGACTCTGCCACTGCTCGGCGCCTGTTCTTCCGACTATCACTACAAAAACTACCAGGGCGACTGGGCCCCGGAAAAACTCCACCCCGTCGACCTCTCGGACAACGCTCCCGACGCTGCGCTGGTGTATTTCGACACTTGGCGCGAGCGCGAACTGGGCGTCCCGTTCCATCGCCTGGTACTGGCCTATGAAGTGGACGGCGTCAAACTGGCCGGGGCCGGGCGCAGTTCGATCCTTGATGTCACCGGCGAACAGGCGTTGAAGCTCAGCCCGGGCAAACACTCGCTGCGCTGGTGCAACGTGTCGATGAATGCCCTGGGCACCGGCGGTGCGTTCTGCAACAACGGTGCGGATAACGTGGACTTCAAACCCAATCAGCGCTACCGGGTGAGTTACCGACTGAGTGCCAGCACCAAGGGCGTGGGACCCAACTACAGCACTGAATACAGCACCTATTCGACCATCCGCGATATGGACACCCAGGAGATCATTTTCCTGGTGGGCCAGTAAGGTCAGGCGGCGGGAGAACGCTTGGGTGAACGCAGGGCCTCATAACGCCTTGGATAAAAATACTCGGCTGCTGCCTTCGGGTTCACAGGCGATCTCGCCAAACCGCACCCACCCGTGCTTCTCGTAAAACCCCGGCGCCTGGAAACTCAAGGTGTACAGCACCGCGTGACGACAGCCCCGGCGCCGGGCTTCGTCTTCGAACGCCTGTAGCAGCTGGCTGCCGATGCCAGAGCCACGCAGCGCGTCGGGCAGGTGAAACAGGTCGAGAAAGGCTGTGCCCAGGCTGGTCTTGCCGGTGATACCGCCGAGGATCTGCCCGCTGCTGGAGTCTTTGATCAATACCGACAGCGGTTGGCGATCGCTGAAGCCCGTGATGCCCTCATTGAAAGCGGCGAGGCCGGCACCGAGTGTGCGTTCGGCGTCGGGGCAGGGTTGGTCGCTGATTTCAATGAGGGGGGTTGTCATAAAGGGGCTCGGTGGTTTCAGGCGCGCTGCCATCCTCCCATGTTATCGGCCTTGATTTCGAAATCTATCGCCTCGCCAAGGCTGGTAAATCGACCTTTCCCGACGGCTTGGGTGGGTTGCCAGCTCTGGGTTTCAGGGTCGAACACTTCAGCATCATCCCCGGCGGTGTGGTCCAGCGGGTTGTGTTTGGGATTCTTTTCATCGACGGTGTCCTGCGGCATGAGGTAGGGCATCGACGAGTACGGATTGAAAGCATTGATGGAGGACATGACTGCACCTCGTTGAGAGTGGGAAATACGTCCCGCCTGGAGTGGCTCTGGCGGGGCGTTTCGCAGGCTACAGAGCGTCAGAGTGCCCTTCAATGAGGTGTTTTTGCGGGGATGTAACGGGTTGAAACCGAGGTCGCAGGCGCCCATTGCAAGAGGGGGCTGTCTGTAGGTTGTGTCCCTTTTTCAAGGCGTCGTTTCGAGGGGCGCGTCAGAACATGGACCTGCATCAGGGACTTTTGCACGTTGAAATACAAGCATCGTTCCGGCGGTTCTCCATTGAAAACGTCCCGATACATAACAGAGCCCGGCATCGTACAGACTTAAAGCACCATCACCATCTCGTGCCACGCCATGCCGCCGTGCTCCGACGGCGAAGGCCGCACATAGCCATAGCCCATGCGGGTGTACAGCGGCACATGCTGTTCCTTGCACATCAGGTGAATCGTCTGTTTGCCCATCGCCTGCATGCGCTGCACGAACTCGGTCATCAGCAAGCGGGAATAGCCCTTGCCCTGCTGCGTGGGGTCGACCACCACCGACATGATCACCACATTCGGAGCCTCGGGCGCATGCCCCACCAACTCCTTGAACGCCTCGTCCGACATCACGACATCAAAGGCGCAACCGCAGTTGATGAACCCCACCACCGCGCCCTCGTCCTCAAGAATCAGGAAACCCTCGGGGTACTGCGCGATGCGCGTGGCGATCTTCTCCAGCGTCGCGGCTTCGTCGCCTTCGTAGGCGGTGGTTTCAATCTCGAAGCAACGCGCGGCGTCGGCGGGGAGGGCGTTGCGGAAGGTGAGGGTGGGCATGGGTGGTTCCTGGCGCGTTGAGCGAAAGGCCACATGATAGAGAAACCGCAGTCCCGGGCAACACGATTCTCTAGCGGCTGCTGCGTCGAGCCGCCCGCTAAAAACAGAAAACCCGCCAAAGCGGGTTTTCTCCTATCAGGCGCAGCAGGCGATCAAACCCCACTCACCAACTTCCCGCCCTCCATCCGGCGTTTGTACGCACTGTCCCGATTCGCCAGCCAGAAGTACAACGGCGAGGTCACCACCAGCCCCACCACCCACGACAAATCCGCGCCGTTGATGTGCTCGGAAATCGGGCCTACATACAGCGGCGTGTTCATGAACGGAATCTGCACCACGATGCCCACTGCATACGCCAGCAGCGCCTGGGGGTTGTAGCGGCCATAGATCCCGCCGTCGACGCGGAAGATCGAGGCAATGTCGTATTGGCCTTTGTGAATGGCGTAGAAGTCGATCAGGTTGATCGCGGTCCAGGGCACCAACACGACCAGCAATACCAGCACCATGTCGACGAAATGGCCAATGAAGTCCTTGGAGGCGAACACCGCCGCAATCGCACAAGCCGCCAGCACCAGGATGGAAATCACCGCACGGCTCTTGGCGGTGGGGATCCAGCGGTAGGCGAAGGTCTGTACCAGGGTGATGATCGACAGCACCGCACCGTACAGGTTGAGGGCGTTATGGCTGATCACGCTGAGCAGGAACAGCACCAGCATCAGCGGGCCGATGGCGCCTGTCGCAAGTTTGACTGCGTCCATGGTGTCCATGCCTACCGGGGTGGCGAGCACGGCGACGGCGCCGAAGATGAACGACAGGCTCGAACCCAGGGCCGAGCCCAGGTAGGTGGTCCAGAAGGTCGACGCGACCGGCACATCAGCCGGCAGGTAGCGCGAATAGTCGGAAACGTACGGCGCGAAGGCGATCTGCCAAAGCGCGGCCAGCGACACGGTGGCCAGCCAGCCGGAAATGTTGAATTCGCCGCGGGTCAGAAAGTCTGTGGTCTGCACGTGGGTGAAGATGTAGCCGAAGCCCAGCACGATGCCGGCGCCCAGCACCCAGGTGCCGATACGGTTGAGTACGTGGATGAAGCGGTAGCCGATGATGCCGATGATCCCCGAGCCGATGGCGCCGATGACGATGCCCACCGGCACGGGCACCACATCGACCACGCCATGCAGGGATTTACCCGCAAGCACGATGTTGGAAGCGAAGAAACCGACGTACATCACACCCGCGATCACCACCACCAGCAGCGCACCGAGGGAGCCGAACTGCGCGCGGCTCTGGATCATCTGCGGGATACCCATTTGCGGGCCCTGGGCCGAGTGCAATGCCATCAGCACGCCGCCGACCAGGTGGCCGACGAGGATGGCGACGATGCCCCAGATCAGGTTCAGGTGAAACAGTTGCACACCCAGTGCGCCCGTCACGATCGGCAACGGTGCGATATTGCCGCCGAACCACAGGGTGAACAAGTCTCTTACCTTTCCATGGCGATCTTCGGGGGGCACGTATCCAATCGTGTGTTTTTCGATGAGCGGGGCGGAGGATGTTGCAGTGGTGACCATGACGAGCTCCAAGGCAAGGTGAGTACGTTGACGTACTTCGCTGTGCGCCACCAACGCGGCGCTTGTTGTTGGAGTGATCATCTGCAATGGGCGCAGGGAGGTAAATTAGTAAGTTTGTTGCTATAGACCTTAAAAAATATAGCTCGCGACGGATTATGCTCCGGTATGTTGCATGCACTTGAATCTGCGTGAAAAAGGCGTTTTTCACGCACTTGTTTGGGGCGAAATCCCACGTTTTCGGAGGTCCCGATGGCTGCCTACAACCTGCGCCAACTCAGATATTTTGTCACCACCGCCGAATGTGGCAGCGTCGCTGAAGCGTCGCGCAAGCTGTATATCGCGCAACCGTCCGTGTCCACGGCCATCAAGCAGTTGGAAGACAGCTTTGGCGTGCAGTTGTTTATCCGGCATCACGCCCAGGGCGTATCGCTGACGCCCAGCGGCGCACGCTTCTACCGTAAGGCGCTGGAGTTGCTGCGGGTGGCCCACGAATTCGAACAGAACGCCCTGGCGGACAACGATGTGGTGGCGGGGCAGATCGATATCGGTTGCTTCGAAACGGTTGCGCCGCTGTACCTGCCGCGCCTGATCGCCGGCTTCAAGGCGTTGTGGCCGGGGGTTGAGATCCGTATTCGCGACGGCGAGCAACAGGAACTGGTGCAGGCGCTTACGGCGGGCAGTATCGACGTGGCGATGCTGTTCGAGCACGACCTGGGCGGCACCATCGAAACCACGCCGCTGATGCCGCCACAGCAGCCCTATGCGCTGCTGCCGGCGGATCACCGTTTTGCGCAGCAGGCGAAAGTGTCGCTGGCGGACCTGGTGTTGGAGCCGATGATCCTGCTCGACGTGTTGCCCAGCCGCACTTACTTCGTGAGCATCTTTGAAGAGCGCGGGTTGACGCCGAATATCGTGTTCAGTTCGCCATCCATTGAGATGGTACGAGGGATGGTAGGGCGGGGGTTCGGCTTCTCCATCCTCGTGACCAAGCCGTTCACCGAATACACCTACGATGGGCAGAAGGTGGTATGTGTGCCGCTGGCCGAGACGGTCACCGGGTCGGGATTGTCGGCGGTGTGGTTGCGGCGCGCGCCGTTGACCAAGCCGGTGCAGTTGTTTGTGGATTATTGCCGCGAAGAGCTGGCAAGGCTGTTGGCTTGATGTTCCAGAGTTCCCACGCAGTGCGTGGGAACTCTTCAGCTTTAGGCCTCGGGGGCGTAATTCCGGATGCCTGCGTTGTGCAGGCGCTCCTGGAATTCCCGATTGAAGTCACTGATCCTCATCTGTAAGGCAGGGCTGAAGGTCCCGTCGGCATTGTTAGGTTTGAAACTGAAATGGACAGTGTTGTACAGACCGAATCCACCGCCGTAGTCGCCGGCTTCAAAGTCATCGAATTCTTGTTTGACGACAATATTTTTTAACCGTGCAAGATCGTTGAAGAGGTTCATCGCTCCGCGATAATCCTCAATCTTCACGGTGAAGCGGATTTCGGTTTGCTCCGGCATGCCTGCACCAGGATGCATACGCAATGCCTCAGGCGCTCCTGAAAGGGTTAAAGGGCTCTGGGTGATCGGTTGGGATTGGATGCCTTGCATCGTGACTACCTACGAATTGATTGATGTGGCCACCACTGGGTGGGACGGCAATAAGTGGTTGAGCGGTGCACTGCGTTCCTGGCGATTGGCGTCGAAGTGAATCGAAACATTACACGTCGACAATGGAACGCTTTCTTGCGAACCAGGCGGAGAGTCAGCCGCCAACGCTGCTGGCTGATGTACCGCTATCGCAGGCAAGCCAGCTCCCACAGGGGACGGCAGTGGCTGAAAAAGCTCCGTCAACCGGGGCATCGCGCCGGGTGCATTCTCACCAGCAATAGAGATCCAGTGTGGGAGCGAGCAAGCCCGCTCCCACATTGGGTTTGTGTTCGGCTCAGGCGCTGATCGAGTCGAGCATGCGCCGCAACATCTGATCGCAGCCAGTGAGTTGTTCCAGCTTCACAAACTCATCCGGCTTGTGCCCCTGGTCCATGCTCCCGGGGCCGCACACCACCGTGGGGATGCCCACGGCATCGAACAACCCGCCTTCGGTGCCGAACGCCACTGTGCCGAAGTCCCGCGAGCCGGAAAACGCCGCGATCAGCTCCGCCGCCTGGCTGCGCTCATCGGTGACCAGCCCGGGGTACGCCGACAGTTCGGTAAAGCGAATCGCACTCTGCGCGCTCACCGCCTGCATGCGTGGCAATACCTGTTGCTCGGCGTAGGCCTTCAGTTCGTCTGCCACCTCTGCCGGGTCCTGGGACGGCAAGGCGCGCACTTCGAAGTCGAACCGGCAGTCCGCCGGCACGATGTTCAACGCCTTGCCGCCGCTGATCACACCCGTCTGCACGGTGCTGAACGGCGGGTCGAAGCGCGTGTCCCGGGTCTGGCGCAGGCGTTGTCCGATGCGGCCCAGTTCGCCAATCAGGTCCGCTGCGTGCTCGATGGCATTCACGCCGTAAGGCGCATACGCCGAATGGCACGCCTCGCCATGCACGTCGCAGCGCATCGCCAGTTTGCCCTTGTGACCCAGCACCGGCTTGAGCCCGGTCGGCTCGCCGATGATGCACAGCAGCGGCTTGATGGGGCGCTGTTCCAGCACCTTGAGCAACGAGCGCACGCCCAGGCAGCCGACTTCTTCGTCGTAGGACAGGGCGATATGCACCGGCGTGCGCAACTGCGCCTTGACCAGTGCCGGTACCAGCGCCAGCACGCAGGCGATATAGCCTTTCATGTCCGCCGTGCCACGGCCAAACAGCTTGCCGTCGCGCTCGGTCAGTTCGAACGGCGGCACGGTCCACGGTTGACCGTCCACCGGCACCACGTCGGTATGCCCCGACAGCACGATGCCCGGCACGTCCACCGGGCCAACGCTGGCAAACAGGTTGGCTTTGCTGCGCTCGTCGTTGTACACCAGCTCGCTGGCCACGCCGAAACCTGCCAGGTAATCGCGCACGAACTCGATCAGTTGCAGGTTGGACTCGCGGCTGGTGGTATCGAATCCCACCAGCGCTTGCAGCAGTTCGCGACTGCTGCTCATCGGTCGTCTCCCGCCACGCCGTAGCCTGGCGCGCGATCGGGAGCGAGGGCGCGGTCGACGTAGTCCTGCACTTGTGGACGATAGGCATCCCACAGGGTTTGCAGCTCGCGGATCGGTTGCTCGTCGGCCCAATCCACGCGCAGGTTGATGATCGGCCAGGTCAGCTCACCGACCACCACCAGTGCGGCGGAATGCACCGGGCCGGCTTCGCCACCAGCGGCGATGGCCGCGTGCATGGCCGCCAGCAGGCGGTCGGCCAACTGGCCTTCGCCGTGTTCGAACGCCTTGACCATGGCATCGATCACCCCGCGGTCGGCGAGCATGTTGCCCGCCGCCACGCACTGTTCGCCGGCCACGGCGTGGTGGGTGCCCAGGGTCTCGCTGCCACTGAAATGCACGGCACGGCCCAAGTGGTCAATCGCGGTCAGTTGCCGGTACTGGCTGTAACCATTGCGTGTCAGGGCGGTGTCGATGGCCTCGGCCGGAGCCAGGCCCTGTTCCAGCAAGTCGAGCACATCCGGGCCCAGGGCCGGCAGGGTGATGTTCTGCGTCGACACCGCGCCCACGCCCGGGCGCAGCCATGGGCAACGGGCGCCCACGGCAATGCTGGAGGAGCTGATGGCGATGCCCATCTGGCCGGTCTCGGCACAACGGGCAACGATTGAAAAGGTCATGGGTTGCCTCCTTACTCCGGGATCACCGCGATCACATCGATTTCCATCAGCCATTGTGGCTGGCCAAGAGCCGACACCACCAGCCCGGTAGAGATCGGGAACACGCCTTTGAGCCATTTGCCGACTTCCTGGTAGACCGGCTCGCGGTAGCGCGGGTCGATCAGGTAGGTGGTGGTCTTGACGATGTGGCTCAGGTCGCTGCCGGCCTCTTCCAGCAGTTGCTTGACGTTGCGCATGGCTTGTTCGGCCTGGGCGCGGGGATCGCCCAGGCCCACCAGGTTACCGTCAAAGTCGGTACCCACCTGGCCGCGTACATACACGGTGTTGCCGGCACGCACGGCCTGGCACAGGTCGTTGTCCAGGCTTTGGTTGGGGTAGGTTTCCTTGGTGTTGAACATGCGGATGCGAGTGTGAGTAGGCATCAGAAAAACTCCGGCAAATAGGGGGTCAGGCGCTGACAGGGGTTGGACGAGCCACCGGGGCGGCTTCACGGTATTCAAGGTATTGGCGCTGGATGGCGATGTGGTCGGCAACGTATTTGGCGTCGTGCCACACCCCCCAGATAAACGATGAGCCCCGGCGCGACTGCCACGGCAGACCGAGGAAGTAGATCCCGGCCTCGGTGGAGACGCCGCGTTGGTGTGCAGGCTTGCCGGCGGCATCGAACGCATCGACCTTGAGCCAGCTGTAGTCCACGGCGAACCCGGTGGCCCAGATGATCGAAGTCACGCCGGCCTTGGCCAGGTCCAGTTCCAGGATCGGCTGTTTGATGCACTCGGCGTCAGGGAACACGCGGCGGGCCTCGGGCTCCAGCGGCAGGTCCAGGCCATTGCGCTCGATATAGGCATCGGCGGCGTCCAGCAAGGCGAGGTAGTTTTCATCGCCACGCTGGAGGTTTTCCACCAGGTTCGGCTGGAAGCGGGCGACGCTGCCGTCGAAGGATTGGGTCAGCCCGACCAGGGTCATACCCTGCTGGGCCAGCTCACGGAAGTCGATGGTCTTGCCGCCATGGGCGCCGCTCACGGCAATGGTCACGTGCTCGCGCCCTGGCTTCATTGCCGCCTGGTCCCACTCGCCCAGCACACCGAGCCACCAGCAGAAATCGCGGTGGCGGTAGGCGCGGGGCGGGCGGTCGTGGGCGCCGACCGAGAGGTACACCTGGCGACCGGAGCGTTGCAGTTCATCGGCAATCTGCACCCCGGACGAACCGGCGCCCACCACCAGCACGGCACCGGCTGGCAGTTGTGCGGGGTTGCGGTAATCGGCGGAATGGATCTGATGCAATGCGCTGCCAGTGGGTGCGATGGGCGGGATCACGGGCTTCTGGAACGGACCGGTCGCAGCCACTACGCGATTGGCTTCGATCACGCCGTCGCTGGTGTGCACGGTAAAGCCCGGGCGGCCCACGTTACGTACCACGGAGGTGACGTCCACACCGGTGCGGATCGGTGCATTGAACTTGCGTGCATAGGCTTCGAAGTAAGCCGCTACCCGCTCTTTGGGCGCGAAGCCATCGGCGGCGACGTCATCGAATTCCAGGCCGGGAAAACGGTCATGCCAGGCCGGCCCGTTGGCCACCAGCGAATCCCAGCGCCCGGTGCGCCAGCGCTCGGCGATACGGCTGCGTTCCAGCACCAGGTGCGGCACGCCTTGCTTGCTCAAGTGCTCGCTCATGGCCACGCCAGCTTGGCCGGCGCCGACCACCAGCGTGTCTGTTTTTGTTATTGCTTCAGTCATGTCTCTGTCCTTGCGTAATGCAGTTGGATGCAGCGTTGGCATGACCTCAAGGCTAGGGGGAGGGGGGTTATAAATAAAATATTATTAAGCTGGGAAGTGAGCATAAATATCGGATGCAGAGCGCTGCGCAGCGTCACAAAAGTATGCCAACCTGCCAGGCCCTCAATGCCAGGCCAAGCCCATGTTCAAGATTCGCGTGATGACGCCAGCCGACTACGACGCAGTGATATCCCTCATGCAGAACACTCCCGGCATTTCGCTGCGCGACGCCGATTCCCGCGATGCCACCGAGCGTTACCTGGCGCGCAACCCCGACTTGAGTTTTGTCGCCGAGGCCGACGCCAGCCAGTTGATCGGCTGCGTCATGTGCGGTCACGATGGCCGGCGCGGGTACCTGCAACACCTGCTGGTGCTGCCCGATTTTCGTCGGCAGGGCATTGGGCAGGCGCTGACGCAACGTTGCCTGGATGAGCTGGAGCGCCTGGGCATTCACAAATGTCACCTGGATGTGTTCAAGACCAACACCAGCGCCGCCGCTTACTGGAAAGGCCAGGGCTGGAACCTGCGCACCGACATCGACCGCTATTCCTTCACCCGCCCCGGCAATGAAAACGCCTAGAACTCGCCGGAGTACTTCACTGCTGCCGCTGCGCGCGAGGGCACATCCAGGGTGCGCAGCAGTGATGACACATGGATGCGCACGGTGAACGGCGAAATATCCAGGGCCTTGGCGATTTCCTTGTTGGTCTTGCCCTGGGCGATCAGGCGCAGCACGTCCTGCTGGCGGGCGGTGAGGGTATGGGTGTCCAGCGGCAACAGCCCCGAGGGTTCGAACTTGACCAGCACTTCGCCGTCACGAATCGCCAGTAGCGCCTGGCCGATTTCGTCGGGGGCGATGTTCTTGCCGATAAAACCGTCTGCGCCCAGGGCCATCACCTGATCGATCAGCGCCGGGTCATCCACCATCGACACGACGATCAGCGTGGTGCGCCGCAGTTGCTGGCGCAGTTCGGCCAGTTGGCTCAGGCAGGTCAGGCCGGGAAAGCGCAGGTCGAGGATCAGGGTGTCGACTTCGTCGGCCTCGCGGATCAGCGCGTGCACCTTGTCCAGGTCGCCGGCCTCCTGCACCACGGCCTCGGGCAGCAGACGCTGCACGGTGCGCAGCATGCCTTCGCGAAACATCGGGTGGTCGTCGGCGATGATGATGCGGCCGGTCATGGGGGGGCTCCTTCCTGGGGCAGGGTGGTTCGCTGGCATGCTACCTTACCACCCCGTCCGCAGCCCACGTGGAGGACGTGACGGATATGACGAATGCCGCACAAGGACGTAACCCATGGCACTTGAGACCAACTCCGAGCTTGATCAGGCCAACCTGCGCATCGTGGTGGCGGTGATTGCGTTCGTCTACATCGGCGTACTCGGCTGCCTGCCGGGCCAGTCGTTCGACACCTATCTGCCGGTGCTGCTCTACATTCTGTTGTTCCTGCTGGCCTCCATCGTGCTGCGTCAGGTGATCGCCCGCTGGCCCGGGCATTACCCCGCGCGGCGGATCTTCGGCATGGTCCACGACTACACCGGCACCTCGTTCGGCCTGGTGGTGGGCGGCGAGGCGGCATTGCCGCTGTATGCGGTGATGGTGTGGGTCAACCTGGGCAACGGCATGCGCTATGGCTCGCGCTACCTGGCGATTGCCACCGCGCTGGCGTTGCTGGCGCTGCTGGTGGTTTATCGCATCACGCCGGTGTGGCAGGCCCAGCCGTTCATGGTGCTGATGCTGATGATCACCAGCACGGTGATTCCGGTGTACGCGCATATCCTGCTGGAGCGCACGCGCAAGGCCTCCGAAGAGGCCATCGCCGCCAACCTGGAAAAATCCCGCTTCCTGGCCCAGGCCAGCCATGACCTGCGTCAGCCGATCCACTCCATTGGTTTGTTCACCGCTTGCCTGCGCGAGTCCCGGCTGGGGGATGAAGAGCGGCGCCTGGTGGACAACATTGACCGCTCGCTGCTGAACGTGTCGCAGCTGTTCCGTTCGATTCTCGACCTGTACACCCTCGACAATGGCCGCCTGCTGCCCAAATACCGCGCCGTGCACCTGGGCGAGTTTCTCGCCGACCTGGTGCGCCAGAACGCCGAAGCCGCGCGCTGGGCCGGGGTGGAGTTGCGCCTGCGGCCCTGCACCCATTGGGTCTTGGTCGACCCGGCGCTGCTGGCGACCATGGTGCAGAACGTACTCTCCAATTGCTTCAAATATGGGGCGCAGCGCCCGGTGCTGATTGGCGTGCGCTTGCGTGACGACGCCCTGGCGGTGGAGATCCATGACCGGGGGCGGGGAATTGCCGAGGAGCATCTGTCAAAGGTCTTCGAAGAGTTCTATCGCGTGCGCCAGTTGCGGGACAAGGACGTCGAAGGCGTGGGCCTGGGATTGTCCATCGTCAAGCGTCTGGGCCAACTGATGGGAATGCAGGTGAGCCTGCGTTCGCGGGTGGGCCATGGCACGTCCGTCAGCCTGCTGGGGCTGGCCCTGGCAGCGGCACCGCGTCAGCCGGCACCGCGCGACGATGCGCGCCAGGCCGGCCTGCTCACGGGCTTGAAGGTGTGTCTGGTGGAAGATGACCACAACGTGCTGCTCGCCACCCAGGCGCTGCTGGAGCGCTGGGGGTGCGTCGTGCAGGCCGAGTCGTCAGGGCAGGGGCTGGTCAGCGACTGCGACATCATCGTTGCCGACTACGACCTGGGCAACCATGCCACCGGCATCGAATGCATCGATGCCCTGCGGGCCCAACGTGGCTGGGCGGTGCCGGCGCTGATCCTTACCGGGCACGACGTGGAAAAAATCCAGGCCGCCTTGCACGACCGTCAGATCGCCATCCTCTCCAAACCGGTGCGCCCCGCCGAACTGCGCGGCACCCTGCGGGACCTCAGCCTGGCGAAGGTTACTGGTTGAACGGCGTCAGCCCATTGCCGCGTGCACCTTTGGGTTGGCAGTAGGCGGCAGGTTTCATCAAGCCGAAACTGGCCACCGCAAAGGCACCGCCGCTGGCACCGCTGGGTACCGAGCAGTTGTATTCGCCGGACGCTGCGCTGGCCACGTAATAAGTGGTCATGGAGTCGCTGCGCACATTGGAGATGCGCTTGACCGGCTCACCCAGGTTGGTTTCCGACAGCGTCTTGAGATGGTCTTCGGTGGGCTTGATATTGCTGCAGCCGGCCACGCCGATGATCAAGGCGCCCAACAGGGTAAGGCGGGTAACGGGGGAGTGCAGTTTCATGGTGCTTCTTCCTTGGTGTTGTTTGGGTTTTTCCAATGCACAGCGCGCCCGCGCGCAATGAAAGCGCGGTGCCAGAGGAGCGTTGGAAGTGCCGGGGAATATAGCGCCGCAGGGGGTGGGGGTCGATTAGCACAAGTGTGCTAATGGCAGAGTGAGGTCATGGAGATGTGTTCAGCAGAGCATCATTTTTTGTGAGCGGGTCCGCCCCGGTCGGCTTAACGCAAACACCTGATTTCAGGCCGCAGAACCTTTGCGATACACCCCCGCCAACTCTCGCGCCAGCCCGATAAAGTTCTGCAACGGCGCCGAGGGGTTGAAGGTGCGCCGCACCAGGGTGATTGGCGCCAGCAACTTGGGCCTGGCTGCGCTGATTCGGCAATAGACCACGCTTTCGCGGTGCACGTCGCGCATCGAGGCGGGTACCACGGAGATGCCTTCACCGGCGGCCACCAGGCTGACGTTGGTCAGCATGCGTTCCACTTCGAAGGCGATCTTCGGTTCGAACCCGGCGTTCTGGCAGGCTTTGATCAGGTTGGCGTACATGCCGGGCGCGCCCGGGCGGCGGACCAGGATAAAGCGTTCGTCGCGCAGGGCGGTGAGGGGGATGGCGCCGCCGGCGTTGTCCAGCAAGGGATGGCCGGTGGGCAGGGTCAGCAGCATTTCTTCGTTGAGCAGGCGGTGGAAAGTCAGGCTTTGATGGGTGCTGACCGGGGCCCGCAGGATGCCGATGTCGATGCGTTTTTCGATGCTGTCTTCAGTCACTTCCCGGGCGCTGCCTTCATTGATCGACAATTCCACACCGGGGTAGCGTTCGCGGTAGGCGCGGATGATGCGCGGGATCAGCGGATGTGCGGCGGCCGAGCTGGTGAACCCGATCACCAGCGTGCCTTCGATGCCTTGTGCGGCGCGGGATGCCTTGAGTGCGCCCTGGTCGACGCGGGCGAGGATGAACCGCGCTTCATCGAGGAACACCAGGCCGCCCGCGGTCAGGTCAACGCCCTTGGGGTGGCGCTTGAACAGATCGAAGCCCAACTCCTGCTCCAGGGCTCGAATCTGCTGGCTGAGAGGCGGTTGTTGCATGTTGAGGCGAGCGGCGGCACGGGTGAAGTGTCGCTCTTCGGCCACCATGATGAAATAGCGTAAATGGCGAAGTTCCATGGTGGTATATCCCGTGGCAAGACTTTACTATTTGCCGCCTGGGGCGACCATGGCGCCCAATATGCCGAACGCGGCGAACAACGACAATAACAATAGCCAAAAGACCATGGAGAGCGGATGCCGACCCCCCGTGCCAAGAACGGAACCCTGCCTATTCTGATTGCCATTGCCGTGGGCATGATGTTGGGCCTGGTGTATCCGAACGTGGCCGTCGAGATGAAAGTGCTCAGTGACGGTTTTATCAAGTTGGTCGGTTTATTGATGCCGTTTTTGTTGTTTGTGCTGGTATCCACCGGGGTGGCGGGTATCAAGCGTGAACCCCATCACCGGCATGTGGTGCGGCGCATCATCCTGTATTTCCAACTGATGTCGATGGCCGCGTTGCTGCTGGGCATGGCCACGGGGTGGGCGTTCAATCTCGATCACACCGGCTTGCCACTGCTGGCGACGCCCCCTCTGCCGGAAAGCTTTCTGCACGAACTTTCGCTGCTGTCGGCATCCTCGACCCTTTATCGCGTATTTACCCAGAGCCTGGTCCTGCAGGTGATGTTCGTTGCGGTCATCTGCGGCCTGTGGATGGGGCGTGGCAGCACGCTGGGCAACCGTTGCCTGGGGTGGTTGGAAACCGGTGTCGAAGGGTTGTTTTATGTATTGCGGATCATCTTGAAATTTGCACCTCTGGCGGCATTTGGTGCGATGGCCTTTGTGGTGGGTAAATACGGCGTAAGTTCGGTGGTGCCGTTGTTGAAGTTTGTGGTGGTTATCTATCTGGTCAGCATCCTGTTTGTGGCGGTGGTGTTGGTTGCTGTGACGCGAATGGTCGGCGTGCGGTTATCTCGCCTGATTGTTTATTTGAAGGAAGAGTTGTTGTTGGTGATGTTTACCGGCGCGTCGGTGGCGGCAATTCCCGGGTGTATCAATAAACTTGAAACACTGGGTTGTGATCGACAGTTGGTGCGGCTGGTATTGACCACCGGTTATACCTTCAACCTGGCCGGTACCAACCTGTATCTGACCACCGCCATCATGTTTCTGGCCCATATGGGTGGTGTGCAGATGGGCGTTGCGGAGTTGCTGGCGGTGCTGGTGATTTGCCTGTTCACGTCGTTGGGCTCCACCAGTGTGGCGGGCTCGGCGCTGTTCACATTGATCGCGACCCTGAACATCCTGCAACTGGTGCCGCTGGAAGGTGTAGGGCTGCTGTTGGGAGTGGAGCGCCTGATGAAGTGCCGCTCGCTGACCAATGTGCTGGGCAATTGTGTGGCGTGCCTGGCGATTTGCGGGTGGCAGAAGTCGATCGATCGCGAGGTGCTGCAACGGGAGATGCCGACCTGACTCAGCAGGAGAGGTGGGGGCGCTTCGCGCCCCAGCGCAGGCGGTGCGACGATTCGACAAGCCTGCTCACCACAGTGGTTATGTGTTGAAACCAATGGATTCGCCGGGCTTTTGTAGTGAGCGGGCTTGTCCCGCGCTGGGCTGCGCAGCGGCCCCACCCAGCCCGGCATAAACCGCTCTCCCGGATGGCTGGTCGTGCTTCAGCCCTTGAGCTTGTCGAACGCCTTGTCGAGATTCTCTTCAGCGCCCTTGAGCTTTTCACGCCGCTCCTTCAACCACTGCTGATCGCCTTCCAGTGTCTTGCGTGCCTCGGTCAGCATACGTTTGACCTCTTCCGGTTGCGGGCCGCCGGTGCCCTTGCGGGTCTTGACCATGGTGGTCGGCGACAGCGCCGCACGAAAACCGGCCTCATCCAGTGGCAAGGTGTTGGGCGTCCACTTGTACTTGTCCGCCGCCTGGCTATACAGCTTCTGCGCATCGGCGTACGGGAAGGTTTTTGGCGTGGTGCCGTTGCTGCGGGCCTCGGTCACGATCAGCGAGGCAAAGCTGTGGCCGATGCGGAAAGGCACCTTGTACTGGCGTTCCAGGGTGTCGGCCAGCTCCATGGAGGTGGTCCATTCCGACTCCAATTCTTCCAGGGCACGTTGCGGATTGATCTGCAACGCGTCGAGCACAGCGTCCACGCTTTCGAACATTTCCTGGGTGGAACGGAACACCCCCAATGAGTCGAAAGCGAACTTGTAGTCGGTCATGCCGGTGGTGACGTTGTGCGCGCGCAACGTCACGGCCTGGGCCAGGCCGACCACGTCGGAGGCGGTCTCACGGGCGCGCATCAGCAACCCGGGATTGCGCTTTTGCGGCATCGCGCTGCTGGTGTAGGTGGCTTCCTCATCCAGCAACAGCCATGGGCGAATTTGGTGGTACTGGGTGTGGATGTCGCCGATCATCGCGCCGACCCGAATCGCCGACGATGACGCCAGGTTGGCCGCCTCGATCGGAATGTCGTAGGTCGATACCTGGCTCGAATCCAGGGAGTTTTCGCGCACGCCATCAAAGCCCAGCAACTCGGCCAGACGCTCGCGGTTCAGCGGGTAGGCGGAGTTCGCCAGCACAGCAGTGCCCATCGGGCTCTTGTTCAAGCGGGTGTACAGCTCACGGATGCGCTGGCCGTCGCGGTCGAACGCGGCTTCAAAGGCCAGCAGGTAATGCGCGTAGCTGATGGGCATGGCCTGCACGCCGTTGGTGTAGGCAGGCACCAGGGTGTCGACGTTTTTGTCGGCGATGTTCAGCAGGCGCAGGCGCGTGGCGTTCAGCGCCTCGCTGTAGGCCAGCACCTGGTTGCGCAGCGCGGCCAGGCGGTAGGTCGCCAGCATGTCCTGGCGGCTGCGGCCGGAGTGGATCAAGGAGGCTTCCGGACCGATCTTGTCGGTCATGATTTTTTCCAGCTGCAACACATCGCTGGGGCGCGTGCCGCCGGGCTGGTCGGCCTGGGCGATGGCATAACGCACGCCGCCGGCGATCTTCTGGCCCATGGCGGGCGCCACGATACCTTCTTCGGTCAGCATCACCAGCGAGGCTTTGTTGATACGGTTGAGCCAGGCGAATTGGGTCTGGGTCGGGTCGCCCTTGGCCTTGTGCGCGGTTTGTGAGCTGTCGGGTGTGGCGCCCACTTTTGCCGCCTGGGCCGCGCATTGTTCGGTGGTGGTGCAGGGCAGCTCGCCGGTGTTGGCGGCATAGGCGTTGTGGCTGTTGAACAGGGCGAAAGCGATGGCGAGATGAAGCAGGCTTTTCAGGGCACGAGGGGATGTGTTCACAGTGATACCCGTTGTCTGATACTTATTTTTGGAGTTGTGGGGCCGTAGGCGACAGGGAGGCGCGAGCGACAGGATCAGGCTATCGAGTCTATTTGCAGATTGAAAATATATAGTAAGTGTTGATCGCAGATCTTTTATGTATGAATACAGGTTTTGGTTGCACAGACTAGCCCTGAAATGCTGATAAGGTCTTGAAGTCCATCTTCATAATGCATGTGCTTTACTGTTCGTTTTCTGCGGAACAATTCATGCGCCAGGATCAACTCGACGGGCTGGTTACGTTCGTCTGTGTCGCCGAACATGCCAGCTTCTCGGCAGCGGCCGTGCGTCTAGGGGTATCGCCGTCGGCCGTCAGCCAGGTGATTCGCAACCTGGAGCGGCGGCTGGGGGTGGCATTGTTCAACCGCACCACCCGCAGCGTCAGCCTCACGGAGGCGGGGTTGGGTTTCCTGGCCAAAGTGCAACCGGCGGTCACGGCCCTGACCGCCGCCGCCATGGAAGTGGGCGATAGTGTCGGCGCGCCGTCCGGCCTGCTGCGCCTGAACGTGCCGCGGGCAGCTTATATGACGGTGCTGCAACCGCTGCTGTCGGCGTTTCTCGACGCCCACCCGCAGATCGACCTCGAACTGACCATGGAAAACGCCCTGGTGGACATCGTGCGCCTGGGTTATGACGCGGGCATTCGCTTCGGTGATTTCGTCGAGCAGGACATGGTCGCGGTCAAGGTCGGTGCCGCGCTGCGTATGCGCGTGATCGCGTCGCCGGCGTACCTGGCGCGGCACGGAACACCGCAGCATCCCAGCGAATTGCTCAACCACAACTGCATCACCTTCCGGGCGTCCAGCGGCGTGGTCGAGCGCTGGGACCTGGTCAAGGGCCAGGAATCATTGCTGCTGCCGGTGCGTGGGCGGATGATCGTCAACGACTCCTCGGCGCTGGTGCAAAGTGCCCTGGACGGCCTGGGGATCGGCTATATGATCAGCGGCCATATCGATGCGTTTATCCAGCGCGGTGAGCTGGTCAGCCTGTTCGAAGACTGGTGCCCCGCGCTGCCGGGCTTCACCCTGTATTACTCCGATCGCCGGCGGGTCAGCCGCAAGCTGCGGGCGCTGATCGACTTCCTGCGCGAACCGCCCCGTGGTGTGGCGGCGCCGCAGCCGTTGAAGATGCTTTAGGCTGCATTTGTTAGAGACGCTTCAAAGCGTATGAAGCCCGACAGCGTTCTATGGGGACTGGCTGGCATCCTAAGATGGGTTGCCTATCTCCAGGAGTCGCACCATGGCCCAGACGCTGAACATCAACGGAACCACACACACCGTGGACGTCGACGACGACACGCCCCTGCTTTGGGTGTTGCGCGATGTACTGGGCATGACCGGTACCAAGTTCGGCTGCGGCATGGCGCTGTGTGGCGCATGTACCGTTCACATGAACGGCACGCCGATCCGCTCCTGTGTGATGCCGGTGAGTGCGTTGAGCGGTGCGCAAATCACCACCATCGAAGCGATTGGCGACACGCCCGCCGGTCACAAGATCCAGGAAGCCTGGCGCGCGCTCGAGGTGGTGCAGTGCGGTTACTGCCAGTCCGGGCAAATCATGTCGGCCTCGGCGCTGCTGGCCAGCAACCCCAACCCGAGTGACAGCGATATCGACAATGCCATGGCCGGCAACATCTGCCGCTGTGGTACCTATGTGCGCATTCATGCCGCGATCCGGCAGGCGGCGGGCGCCGAATTCGTCAAGGTGGGCGCATGAACGCCGCGCTGCTCAGCCGTCGCGGTTTCCTAAAGGTCAGCGCGGCCAGTGGCGGTGGTTTGCTGCTCAGCCTGAACTTGCCCCTGGGCCAGGCGCTGGCGGATGAACCGGCATCGTTCGTGCCGAATGCGTTTATCCGCATCGACCGCGACGGCCGGGTGACGTTTACCATCGCCCAAGTAGAAATGGGGCAGGGCACCTACACCTCGATCCCGGTGTTGATCGCCGAAGAACTCGCAGTGCGCCTCGACCAAGTGACAATCGAGCATGCGCCCGCCGACAACAAACGCTATGCCAACCCGCTGTTGGGCTTTCAGGTGACGGGTGGCTCGACCTCGATTCGCAGCGCCTGGGCGCCGTTGCGCCAGGCCGGTGCCACGGCGCGCACCTTGTTGCTGCAGGCTGCCGCTGTGCTCTGGAATGTCGCACCCAGCAGTTGCGCCGCCCGCGACGGCGTGGTGTACCACACGCCGAGCCAGCGCCAACTGGCGTATGGCGAGCTGGTGGAAAAGGCCGCCACGTTGCCAGTGCCGGACAAGGTTGAGCTCAAGGGCGCCGAACACTTTCAGTTGATCGGCCTGACCCGGCAGCGCACCGATTCGGCGAGCAAGGTCAACGGCACCGCCCGTTATGGTATCGACGCGCGACCGGAGGGTTTCAAGGTGGCCGCGATCATGATCTGCCCGGTCATCGGCGGCACCCTGGCCAGTGTCGATGACCGCGCCGCGCGGACGGTAAAAGGTGTGGTGCAGGTGTTGCGTACCGATAACGCCGTGGCGGTGGTGGCGGAGCATATGGGCGCCGCCCGCAAGGCTCTGGCGCTATTGGGGGTGCAGTGGAATGACGGTGCCAACGGCCAGTATTCCACCGCGCAGATGCTGGCCGATATCGAACAGGCGTCCCAGGCACCGGGAGCGATGGTCAAGACCGTGGGCGATGTCGGGCAGGCCCTGTCTGCCGCCAGCAAGACCCTGACGGCGGTGTATGAAGTACCGTTCCTCGCGCATGCCTGCATGGAACCGATGAATTGCACGGTGCACGTCCGCGCCGATGGCTGTGATTTGTGGCTGGGCACACAGGTGCCTGCGCGGGCGCAGGCTGTGGCGATGCAATTGACCGGGCTCGCCGAGCACCAGGTGCAAGTGCACAACCATCTGTTGGGGGGTGGTTTTGGCCGGCGTCTGGACGTGGACTTCGTGGCCCACGCGGTGGCGCTGGCGAAGCAGGTGGCATTTCCGCTCAAAGTCATCTGGTCGCGGGAAGAAGACACCCGTCACAGCACCCTTCGTCCTTACCATTTCAACCACCTCAGCGCCGGCCTGGATGCCACGGGCAAACCCACGGTGTGGACCCACAAAGTCACTGGTTCATCGATCCTCGCGCGCTGGCTGCCGGAGCGCTTCGCCAACGGCATCGACGGCGACGCAACCCGCGACCCCAGTGGCCCTTATGATTTCGCCAATATCGGCGTGAGTTATGTGCGCCATGAGCCGCCAGCCGGTATCACTACCGGTTTCTGGCGCGGGGTGGGGCATACGCAGAATGTGTTCATGGTCGAAGGTTTTATCGACGAACTCGCGGTCGATGCCGGTCAGGACCCGATTGCCTATCGACTGGCCCTGCTGGACAAACATCCCCGTGCCCGCCGTGTGCTTGAAGCGCTGCGACAACGCTCGGGCTGGGGCACGCCGCTGGAGGCCGGACGCGGGCGTGGCGTGGCACTCACCTTCTGTTTTGGCACCTATGCCGCGCAAGTGGCTGAAGTCAGCGTCGATCCTGCCGGCCAGGTGCGTGTCCACACACTCACCTGCGTGGTGGATTGCGGTCGCGCCATCGTGCCCGACAGCGTGGTGGCGCAAATGCAGGGCGGGGCGATCTTCGGGCTTACGGCAACGTTGTTCGGCAACATCACCTTCAAGGATGGGCGGGTCGAACAGGCCAATTTCGATACCTACCGCATGCTGCGCATGAACGAGGCGCCGCGGATCGAAACCCATGTGCTCGACAGCGAAGAGACCCCGGGCGGGATTGGTGAAGTGTCGACGGTGATGATTGGCCCGGCGGTGGTGAACGCGGTGTTTGCTGCGACGGGCAAGCGCGTGCGCCGGTTGCCGGTTGTGCTGTGAGCTGGATAGGTTCGTTGGTGTACAGGGCCGCTGCGCGCCCCGGCGCAGGCGGTGCGACGATTCGACAAGCCTGCTCACTACAAAAGCCAGCTGCCCCTATTCGGCTCAATGCATCTTGCTATGGTCCATCCCGTCCAGGCCACGGGCAGGGGCGTTCACTTCGATCGATTGCTTCTCGCCCTTGGCGTTTTCCACGGTCAGGGTCAGGGGCACCTGGTCGCCTTCCTTGATCTGGCCGGTCAGGCCCATCAGCATCACGTGGTAGCCATCCGGGTCGAGGGTGACGGCCTTGCCGGCAGGCAGGGCTACCGAGTCCACCGGGCCCATGTGCATCACGTCGTCTTTCATGCTCATTTCATGGATCTGCACGTCCTTGGCCACAGGAGTGGCCACGCTCAGCAGTTTGCTGTCGCTGTCGGCGGTGACGGTCATGAACGCGCCGCTGGACGGCTGGCCCGGCACGGTGGCGCGCACCCAGGCGTCGGTCACTTGCACCTGGGCGCTGGCGTGCGCCGCGAGGCCCAGCAGGGTCAGGCCCAAAGCCAGGCGCTTGAAAGATTGAAAGGCAGTCATCAGCAGACCTCCATGACGGTGAGCAGGTCTTCTGCGCACTCTTTGGCGTTGAGTGAAGCCGGCAGGCCCAGGCGCAGGTTGCCGCGGGTGTCGAAAACGAAACTGGTGGCCGTGTGGGACAGGGTGTAGGTGTCACCGGCCGGGATTTTTTCATAGAAGATCCCGAACTCCTTGGCAGCCACGGCGATTTCTTCCGGGGTGCCGTAGAGCGCTTCGAAGCTGGGGTCGAACGCCTTGACGTACTTGTCGAGGATTTCCGGGGTGTCGCGCTCGGGGTCGAGGGTGATGAAGATCACCTGCATGATCTCGCCGTCGCGGCCCATCAGCTTCTTGGCCTGGGCGGCACGGGCCAGCGTGGTCGGGCAGACCGCCGGGCATTGGGTGAAACCGAAGAACACCACCGGCATCAGGCCACGGTAGGAGCTGAGGGTGACGGTGTCGCCCTCGGTGTTCTTGAGCTTGAAGGTACGGCCCATGATCTTGTCGCTCAGGTCCTTGCCGTACTTGAAGTTCAACCTGGGGCTGTTGTCACAACCGGCCAGCAGGCCCAGGCCCAGCAAACCCATGCCGGTCAGGACGTTGCGGCGGGTGAATAACGTGCTCATCAACTTTGCATCCTGTGAAGCGCCCGCATTGCGCTGAATCTGGCCATCAGGGCAGTGAACAGCAGGCTTTGAAAAGGAGAACCGAAGAGGGCGCCAAGTCTATCAACCCTGGCCGGCCCGCGTAATCTGCGACGTTCTGCCACAGGGGCCTGCCGCGCTTCATCCCATGGCGGCTTCGATGGTAGAGTCGCCGCCATGAAAATGAGCCATCCCAACCGTTCGCTGGTCGCCTGGGCCCTGTACTTCTGCGTGCTCATGAACCTGTTCGTGTGCGGTTTGGGCCATGGGCAGATGCTCGGCCAGCAGCTCAACGGCATCGGCGGAGCGTTCTGTTCTCTGGATGGCGGTCAGGCGCCACTTTCCGACAAAGGGTTGGGCAGCCCGTCTTCCAGTAACATCTCGAACTACTTTGCCTGCCCGGTGTGCAATGCCGTTACCGTTGCCCTGGTGTTTTTCATCGGTCTTGCCTGGCTGCTTGGGCTGGGGCAAACCCCGCGACCGGCCCATGAGCGGCGCAACAAGGCGCCGCCACGTTATTCCTGGCCCTCGGCCAACCCTCGCGCCTCTCCTGTTTGCTGACGTGTACCCGGTGTCTCCCGTGATCGGGAGGCGTTCTATCGTCACGACTGTGAGTGCGTTTCATGAACCACCTGTTGCCTGCCGGCGCCAGCCGCCTGGTCAGCAAGGCGTCGCGCCGTCTGCGCGCGGAGCCGGTGCTGCCTGAGTACCCGAGTAATTCCCGCTGCTTCGTGCACCTGGATGCACGCCTGCTGCCGTATTGGCATGCCTTGTTCGATATCTGCCCGGCACTGCTCAAACTCGACCCGCCCGAGGGTTTGAACCTGTTCCGCAGTTTCATGACCTGGGCCTATCGCCATCGACCGCCGCTGGACTGGACCTACCACGTGAATGTCTGTCGCTGGCTGCTGGGCTCCTCCTATCGCGCGCGGATTGACGACGAGCCCATCGATGCCTTCATGGCGGCGGCCGCCGCGTGTTGGGTCAACACCGACAGGAGCGCAGACCGGGGCGTGGTCCTGGCCTGGCAGGGCTCAAGGGTGTTCGACTGGAAAGGGCCGGCGTTGGGCGCTGCCGAGCACCAGGCGTTACCCGTCGTCGAGTGGGATTTCGCCTGGTGCGCGTTGAATGCCCGGGGTGAGTTCAGTGGCTGGTTGCCGGTGCCGTGAGGTGCTGGCGGATCCAACTGGCGACATCGGTCACGGCGACGCCGTGCTGAACGTTGAAGGTCACGGCGGGGTCCCAGGCTACGCCGTGGCCCTGGGCGAACACGGCACGGTATTTTTTCAGGTTGTCATCGGGGTCCTGGGCCAGCGCTTCCAGCAGTGAGGGGACTGACCACGGTGCGCGCTTGAGGGTGATGCCGAGGACTGTGTCCACGGTATCGGCCAGTTGTCCGTAGGTCAGGGTGTCGCCGGCGGTGTACACCACCTGGTTGGTGATGGCCGGTTCAGCCAGCACGATCTGCGCGGTCAGTCGACCGATGTCTTCCGGCGTGGTGACCGTAACGGCGGTGTCCCAGCTGCCCAAGGCGTGCACGCTGTTGTGCGCCAGGTCGACCACGCCGAACGAGGGCTCGAACAAGAAACTGGTGAACATCCCGGTGGAAATGATCAGCCATTGGGTGCCGTGCTGGCTGCGCAACAGCTCGCGCACGTCCAGCTGTTCGTCGAAGGTGTCTTGCGGGCTGCCGCGACCGATTACGTCGTAATCCACGCCGAACTGCCAGGGCACGAAGCGCTGTACGCCAGCCTCGATCGCTGCACGTGCCAGCTTGCACTGGGTGCCGGGTCCAGCGGCAAAACCGGTGCAACAGATCACGGTGGTAAAGGCTGAAAACTGCTGGGCCAGGGTACTCTGGCTATCGTGCTGCAAGTCGCCGGCGAGCAGTTCGACACCCAGTTCGCGCAGGGTCTTTGCCCCAGGCGATTGCAGGCTGGCCGGGCGCAGCAGCGCGGCAATGCGGGTGTGGCGCGGCGTGGCCTGGGCCGCCAGTTCGCGCAGCACGGCCATGCCCAGTTCGCCGGCACCGAGTACCAGGATGGAAGAGGCTGTCATGGGGTTCTCCGTCGGTGTTGAAAGTCGTGGCATGCTTGCAGAATTAATCGCCCTGCATAAGAAGGCACACCAGTGATACCGGGAGGACACCATGGATAACGATGAGATCATCCGACGCTCACAGGCGGCGTGTGACGCGCTGAGCGCCGACGATGATGGCCTCAAGCGTGAAGTGCTGACCCATGCGGGCAACCGCTGGTCATTGGGTATCGTGCATGCGTTGGGGGTGTCCGGTCGTTTGCGGCATGCCGAGATTGGCCGGCGCATGGAAGGGGTCACGCAGCGCATGTTGACCCGCAGCCTGCGTCAGTTGGAGCGGGATGGGCTGGTGCTGCGTCATGATTTTCAGGAAGTGCCACCCAGGGTCGAATACGAGCTGTCGACCCTGGGCAAGCAGTTGCTGGTCCACATGATTCCGCTGTGGACCTGGGTGGTGGACAACGGCGAAGCGTTTCGTGAGGCGCGGGGGCGTTTCGATCAGCGCAGCGTGTAGCCGCCATCTACCACCCAGTCTTGGCCATACACACTGCGAGCGCCTTGGCTCAACTGGAACAGGATCACGTCGGCCACGGCTTCCGGCTCAAGGAACTGCTCGCTGAGCAAGCGCTGATTGACGGTTTTCGCCACGCCGCCCAATGCCTCGTCAGTCAACCCCAGGGTGCTCCAGATCGGCGTGGCGGTGGGCCCCGGGGAGACCATGTTCACGCGAATGCCATGGGGCGCCAGTTCCACCGCCAGGGTGCGCATCTGGGCGCGCAACGCGGCTTTGGAAGCAATGTAGGCGGCCAGGCCGGGAAAGGTGACCTGCTCCAGGAAGGTACCGATGAACACCACCGATGCCTGGGCGGCCAACTGTCCACGCAGGCTGGCCAGGGTGTTGAGGGCGCCGGCGCCATTGACCGCCCATTGACGCTCGAATGCGCTTGGGTCAAGACCGTCCGCCAGGCAGGCAATGCCGGCATTCGGCACCAGGAAATCCACCGGGCCGATGGCGGTCGTCAACTGTGCCAGGCGCGCCTGATCCGCCGCACTGGTCACGTCGCCGGCCAGCCACACCAATTGCTCGCCGAAGCGCTCGGCCAGTGCCCCCAGTTCTCCCAACTTTCGTGACATGGCGACCACTTGGGTGCCCTGTTCCAGCAAGCCGCGAGTGACGGCCAGGCCGATCCCCGAACTGGCTCCGGTAACAACGGCAAGGCGACGATTGAATTCATTGCGCATGGTGATTTCTCTGTGGGTGTTGAAGGTGTTCTTCACCTCATCAGGAAATGTGCCAGCTATTAAATTCATATAAATCAATTGGATAATTTTTAAGGAGTCATTAAGACACCCTCTATTGATTGTCTTAATGACTCCATGTAGTCGATATGACTCACTTTAGCTGCCAGTGCGCGGCGTTTGCTTTTTGGGCGCCTTGCCGTCGTGTGGCTTTTGCTTCGATGAACTGGGCGAAGGTTTTTCTTGAGGTGACGTTTCAGCTTTTTTGTCACTGTCCGCAGGGCTGCTGGGGTAAGTGCCAGGCGGCAGGGCGGAGCCTGCGGCGCTGTTACCGTTCAGAGCGCTTGGCGATGGAGTGGTGTCATCACCGAACGCGGCGAAGGCTGGGTTGGCAAGCAGGGCCGAGAAGCCGATGACCAGTAGAATCCTCTGGGAAATGAAGGTCTTCATGACGCAATCCCCTTGTTGCTGTGAGTCATCGAAGCCTGGCTGACCCAGGCTTCGCCGAGTGGGTATCAGGCCGCCAATGGCTTGGTCCCTATGGGTTTTTTGCGGGCTGTCTTGATGGCTTCCATTTCTGCCCCCAGCACTGAAGTGAACGCCTTGTCCGGAGTAGTCCTGCATTTGCTGTACCAACGCGAACGCCTCTGAAAACAGGTCAGTAATCAGTGGGTTAGTCATTTGAATCGCTTCAGGTTGTCGTGCAGCCTGCATGATCGAGCAAGATTCGGGTTGCATTTCACCGATCCGGACTGCACTCGAGCTTCTACGTGTTCCCGAGGCTTGAGCGGTTGCGGTAAATCCGATGGAACCCTTAAGGCTATCGCTTGACCTAATGCACAGACCTCAGGAGGTGGATCATGCAAATAGAATATGTCTGGATCGGTTTGGCGGTGATTCTGCTGCTCTTGGAATTGTGGGCGATCAATATCGTATTGCGCAGCACCAGTGGCTGGGAGACCAAGGGGCTGTGGCTGGTGATTCTGATCTTCGTACCCTTGCTCGGTCTGATTGCCTGGGCGATGTTCGGGCCCAAGCGGGAGATGGCTCAGCAGCACAAAAGCTGAGGGGTCGAGGTAAAAAAAACAGGCGCCGATCGGCGCCTGTCTGCATTTTTAGAGGGGGGCGTTTCTTGATCGGCGAGTGCTTGTACCTAATCGACCGCCACCCGCATCACTTCCAGCCCTAACTGCTCGTACGCTTCGACACTCGGTACGTGCCACTCGGTAATCAATGTGCCGATACGGTTGCACGGCGCGACCACAAACGGCTCCACCGCACCGAGTTTGTCGGCGGTGGTCACGGCTACTACATGGGAGGCACTGTCGAGCAGCGCCTGTTTGACGGCCACTTCATCGAAATGCAGCGAGCTGATACCGACCTCGGGGTGCAAGGCGCACACGCCCGTGAACAGCAGGTCGGCTTTCACGCTCTGGATCAGGCGCACGGTTTCCTGGCCGGTGGTAGACAGTGTTGCCGGGTTGAGCTGCCCCCCGGTGAGGATCACTTTGACGCGGGGGTGGTCGGCCAGCGCGATGGCGATCATCGGTGACGGCGTGACCACGGTCAGGTGGATATCGCGGGGCAGCGACTGGGCGATTTTAAGGGTGGTGGAGCCGGAGTCGAACAGCACGATCTGGCCATCTTGCACGCGGTCGGCAGCCAGTTGGGCGAGATGGCGCTTGACGTCATTGGTCTCGCCGACGCGAGTGAAGAAGTCTTTGCCGGTGTCTTTGGGCCGGGGCAGGGCGCCGCCATGGACGCGCTGCAACAGACCGGCGGCGGCCAGTTCGCCAAGGTCGCGACGGATGGTGTCCTGGGACACGGCAAAATGCTCCACCAACTCCGACGCGGTGACCTTGCCGTCGCGCTCCAGCAGCAACAGGATTTTTTGCTTGCGCAGCGAAGGCAGGTCAACGGCTTGATGGGTGCTATGCATGATTTTGCGTCTTTTTGCAGGTTTGTGCGGAGATTAGCCTGCGCTTGATCCAAGTGCAACGACTGGTTGCGAAGCCGATGGGCGGTTACTCTCTGTGTTCAGTTCAGGGAGAGGTGACCCCGATGTCGTTGATCACAACCATCGAAGATTTACGCAAGCTGGCGCAAAGACGTGTTCCACGGATGTTCTACGACTACGCCGATTCCGGCTCCTGGACTGAGAGCACATACCGGGCCAATGAGAGTGATTTTGCCCGTATCCAGTTTCGTCAGCGGGTGGCGCGCAATATCGATCAGCGTTCCATTCGCGCCCCCATGATCGGCCAGGACATGGCCATGCCGGTCGCCCTGGCTCCTACAGGACTCGCCGGCATGCAGCATGCCGATGGCGAGATTCTTACTGCTCGCGCGGCGGCGGCGTTCGGCCTGCGCTACACCTTGTCGACCATGAGCATCTGTTCACTGGAGGACATTGCCGAGCATGTCGGCCAGCCGTTCTGGTTCCAGCTGTACGTGATGCGCGACCGTGCCTTTATCGAGCAATTGATCGATCGTGCCAAGGCCGCCGGTGTGGATGCGTTGGTGTTGACCCTGGACTTGCAGATCCTCGGTCAGCGTCACAAGGACTTGATCAATGGCCTGTCGGCGCCGCCCAGGCTGACGTTGCCGAACATCCTCAACATGGCCACCAAGCCGCGCTGGGTGATGGGCATGTTGGGCACTCGCCGTCGTGGCTTCGGCAATATCGTGGGGCATGTAAAGGGCGTGGCAGACATGAGTTCACTGTCGTCCTGGACCGCCCAGCAATTCGACCCGCGCCTGAACTGGGGCGATGTGGAATGGATCAAACAGCGCTGGGGCGGCAAGCTGATCATCAAGGGCATCCTCGATGTGGAGGATGCACGGTTGGCGGCCGACTCCGGCGCCGACGCGCTGATCGTGAGCAACCACGGCGGCCGTCAGTTGGATGGGGCGCCGTCGAGCATCAGCCAGTTGCCAGCGATTGTCGAGGCGGTGGGCGAGCGCATCGAGGTGTGGCTCGATGGCGGCATTCGCTCCGGCCAGGACGTGCTCAAGGCGATGGCATTGGGTGCCAAGGGCACGTTGATCGGACGCGCCCATTTGTATGGTTTGGGCGCCTTGGGTGAAGCCGGTGTGACCAAGGCCCTGGACATCATTGCCCGTGAATTGGATGTGTCGATGGCCCTCTGTGGCTATAACGATATACGTGATGTGAACCGCGATATTTTGCTGCCGGGCACCTTTCCCTGAAGGGTTTGCCGAGCAAAAAAATCATAAAAGTTTGAAAAGAGTTGTCCACGAAAACCGTGGGTATCTCTGTGGATAACTTTGTGAGGCCCCGGCAGATGTGGCGATTTGACCCGAGGTCAATATTTGATCAACTTCCAGCGCGGCCCCGCATAGGCTGGGTTTGCGCTTGACAGGCAAGCGCAAACCCAGTGCCGAAAACCATTTTATGAGTCGCCGCTACGGCCTGTGGAGTGCGTCACCACCTGGGCCGGCATCTTCGCTTGCATCAGGTTGTCGAGGGCCTGGCGATAACTGCGCCCGGCCAAGCTCATGCTGTTGTTATGGCTCGCGCCGGGTACCAGCAACAGGCGCTTGGGTTCCCGGGCGGCTTCGAACAGTTGCTGGCTGAAACGGGGTGGCACATAACGGTCATCAAGGCCGTGCACCACCAGCAAGGGCATATGGATGTCGGGGATCTTGTCGATGGAATCGAATTTCTGCGACAGCAACCAGCGCACCGGCAGCGAGGTGTTGGCCACGGCTGACGCGACATCCGCGAGGGAAGTAAAGGTCGACTCGATCACCAGCCCGCGCACGGGCAGTGGTACTTGCTTGCCCAGTTCGGCGGCGAGATCGATGGCCACTGCGCCGCCCAGGGAGTGGCCGTAGATCAGGCGCTTGCTCGGATCGGGTTGCAGCACCTGGAAGCGTTCCCAGGCGATGCGTGCGTCTTCATACACCGTGCTTTCCGAGGGTAAATCGCCCTGGCTTTGGCCAAAGCCGCGGTAGTCGATAGCCAGTACCGAGAAGCCCAGCGCATGCAGTTGTTCGATGCGAAACAACTGCCCGGTGAGGTTCCAACGCACGCCGTGCAGATAGAGAATGGCCGGCGCGTCCTTGCGCTCTGCCGGCCACCACCAGCCGTGAATGTTCTGCCCTGACTTGAAACTGGCCGGTGTGAGTTCGAACTCCTGCACAGCCTTGGGCAACCCGCTGTACCAACTAGCCGTGCCCGGTTCGATGCGGAACACCAGCTCACGCTCCTTGTGTTGCAGCACGGCGCAACCCACCGGCAGGCCGACGATCACGAGTGCCATGCACAACAGGGGAAACCAGCGCAGGTTCCAGCGTGAAAAAAAACGAGACGACATGAAGGTTCCAGAACAAGAACGAAGCAGCGTTTTTACCAGATGGCTTACGAGGGCAGGGATTAATTCGACAGCCGTTGAGGGGGATTGCTTGCAAAGTGTTACAGCATAGCAAGACAGGGCTGTCACCGTGCTCGGCTTGACGCTGACAATGCCCGCGCGACATGCTCCTGCTCCTTTGAGCAAAGGCCCGACCATGGACAACAGCCCCGTTCGCATCACCGCTGAAGAAACCCTTTCGGACAACTGGTACCTGCTGAAAAAATACAGCTTCGACCTGCGCCGCCGCGACGGTACCTGGCAGGCCCAGACCCGCGAAGTGTACGACCGGGGCAACGGTGCCACTCTCCTGTTGTACAACCGTGCGCAACGCACCGTGCTGCTGATCCGCCAGTTCCGCATGCCCACGTTCGTCAACGATTACCACGGCTACCTGATCGAAGCCGCCGCGGGCTTGCTCGACAATGCCAGCCCCGAAGAACGCATCCGCCTGGAGGCCGAGGAAGAAACCGGTTACCGCGTGGGGCATGTGGAGCAGATCTACGCCGCGTTCATGAGCCCGGGCTCGGTTACCGAGCGCATCCACTTTTTCATCGGCGAATACCAACCGGAAGACCGTGTGGGCAACGGCGGCGGATTGATCGACGAAGGCGAAGACATCGAAGTTCTGGAACTGGGCTTCGAACAGGCCCTGGCGATGGTGCAGAAGGGTGAGATTGTCGATGGCAAGACCATCATGCTGTTGCAGCATCTGGAGTTGCGCATGCTGAAGGAAGGGTGGTGAGTCAGGCGTTTGTAATGGGTGTTTTTTGTAGCGTGAACCCCGTTTTTGTAGTGAGCAGGCTTGCCCTGCGCTGGGCTGCGGAGCAGCCCCAAAATGAACGGCGCTGATCCAACGGAAGAAACACGTTGCCAGAGTTGGGGCCGCTTCGCAGCCCGGCGCGAGCAAGCTCGCTCACTACAGGGGATAGGAAAGAGGCTTAATTGAATTTTTCATAGTCTTGGGCACCTAGTGATGCCAGCCATTTTTTAAAGAAATTGATTTGTTCTTGTGGGTTGTTTGTAAGGTTTTCTTCTTCATAATCAAATAAGTGAACAATATTTTCGTTGGTTGCCTGTTTTCCTAACGTCATTTCATATGCCACAAGACCAGAGCTCATTTGAGAGGCCATTCTTGAAGGTTTGACATTTAACTTTGCGCCTTTGCATAGAAAGGTTATATGGGGAAAGTCGGCTCTGATTTTTGCCAGGCAAACATACATGTCTGCTCCTTCGTAGATTTTTTTGAAATTGTCGGCTTCCGAGAATGTCATGATTGATTTGTTGGTGTCATATTTTACGAAAACTTCTGTTCTACTATTTTCAATCAATGCATGGATGTTCTGCTTTTTCATTTTTGTTTGTGCAAGTGAGCGGTCTGGAATTTTTAGGAGATTTAACAAGATTTTTCCCATGTTGTGCAGAAGTCATGCTGCTCTTGTATGTCGTTGGTCAAGTCGTTTTCCTCATAGGAAAAAATGTGTACAGGAATACCTTCAGGTTGTCCTATTGATAGTTCGTATGCGATAAGTCCATTTGACATGTGTGAAGACATTCCTGAGGTGTGAACATTGATTTTTGAGCCTTTACATAGGAATTTAATCTCTTTCAGGTCCGCTCTCATCAAACCAAAGCAGTCATATAAGTCCAATGCTGTATAGGTTTTTCGAGTCCCATCGTTCATCAGTATCTCAAGCGTAGGCTTGCTTCCTTCATATTCTATAACTGCGCTTTCACGCAACCCGTTTTTAATGATGCTGATTTCACGTGATTTCATGGGTATTCTCTATTGGGGTTTAATATAGTGTATCCCTTGAATGTTCCGTCCTCATTGACAGGTGAAGCGCCTAAAATATCTTTGGTGTCTATTCTCCCTGGAATTGCGATTTCCGATTCATAGCTGTGTTTGGAGCGTGAGCCCAGTTCTTTGTTTACATCTATTCCAGGGATTCTTTTGAGTGTGTATAGGAAGCCATCCTCGAATCCAAAGTTTGAAGCAAACTGCAATGCCTGTTTTCTTGATGTTGATGTGGGGACGAAATTGCTAGGCGGGCTCGCGTTATTCAAAATGTGCAGGAAAAGGTCTGTACTCGAGCCTCTGCTCTCAAATCCCTTTTCAAATATCTCATCCGGCTCTCTCATATCTCCTCGGTATAAATAGCTACGTTTCTCCTGCGGCCTCGGCTGTGGTGGGGAGCGGTCCTCAACCTTTATTTGATCGGTTGGGCTTTCTATTTCCGATTGTGGCTTACACCCATCACCCCCCGGACACGTACTTAACCCCAGCGGATCCACCCACCCCGTAGGATTAGGTACATACCGGTAGGCATTGATCCCACCCGCCAACTTCACCGGATCCGGCGTCAGGTAGCGTTCCAGATCCGGATTGTAGTAGCGATGCCGGTTGTAGTGCAGCCCGCTTTCCTGATC